>CAJYIL010000308.1 GCA_913774795.1 Pseudobdellovibrionaceae bacterium | reverse complement strand
ATCTCCGAATCTCCGAATCGGAAAGCGCCCACCACCTATCCACCCATCCGTCCCGGGACGGAAGCGCCCAGTACGTGACCAAAGACAACACCCAACACCCAGCACGCCCCGCAGAACACGCAAGCGCCAACACGAAAGGCCCGCGAAGCAAGCGCCGCTCCCAACAAAAATCAACGGCTTTCTCGACAGCCACCGTCTCACTCCGAGACGACCAAGAATTCGCCGCAAAACTCGAACATCTGTAGACTCGCAAATTTCGCCCAACAGTCTCGATCTCGTACGCCAACGAGTTCGACAGTCCGCCAAGACATTTCGGGCCGAAATGTGAGGATCTTGAAAAAGTAATGTGTCCACGAGCACTTTCGTAAAGTCCGCGAGCGAAGTGACGATCTAACACGAGATACACACGAGGTGACTCCATGTTTGCACAACTCAAGACCGCAGTTCTCGTTCTCGCACTCGCTACGCCTGCGTTTGCGCAAGGCCAGCGCACGCCGGCTCAAGCCGCTCCTGCAAACCAACAAGGGCAGGGCGACAAGATGGACGTCACAGATCTCGAGAAGAAGTACTGGGCGGCCAAAGACACCGACTTCAACGTCGTTCAAAACCGCTTATTCTCAAAAGCCAATCGTCTCGCGCTCACGCTCAACTACGGGATGTTCACGAATGATCCGTTCAGCGTTGGCCCGACTTACGGCGTGGGCTTAAATTACTTCTTCAGCGAACGCTACGGAATGGAGCTCACGTACAGCAAGACCGATTCGAAGGACAACGACTCTACTCAGTATATCAAGACCAACCAAGGTTCAGCTCCCGATCACAACAAGATGACCGGCTACTACGGCGTCGGTTTCAACTGGGTTCCGTTCTACGCAAAGATGTCGTTCTTGAACTCGTCGATTCTTTACTTCGATATGTCGTTCACGCCAGGCGTGGGCATCATGCAGTATTCGCAACAGCGCGCTGATGGTAACGTCGACAAAACGGCTCCGGCCGTTTCACTCGCGGTGACTCAGCACTTCTTCCTGACGAAGTGGTTGGCGCTCCGCCTCGATTACAAAAACTTTTGGTCGAATCAAGACGTCGTGACTTACAAAGTGAACAACCGCACCTCGACGACAAAACTTCAGAACGACAGCCTCCTGATGGGCGGCTTTACGTTCTACTTCTGAGTCTTGAAGAAATCAGTGGCACGTTTGGGGGCTCTCTTGAAAAAACAACTGATCGTAAAAGTGATGAGCGCAGCGGTGGTGACGACCTTGATCGTCGCACCAAATGCTCATGCCGCTCCGGCAAACCCGGCGACGACACACGCCGAATCACAGTTGAATGGAACACGCGGAACAACTCAGAGCACGGTCGTCAAAACTGATGACTCTGTGACGGGCCAAGTGACAAACTGGGTGAAGTCGAAATGGTCTTCGTACTGGGGCGGTGGCGAATCGGCAAAGCCAGCTCCTCGCGCCGTTGCGAAAGAAGTTTCAGCACCTGCTCACACGGTCGTGTCACAAGTCGTGGCTCCTCCGACAACGGCCACTCGCGCCGCACCTAACGTCGCTCTCGCAAAACAAGCCGATCGCTCGCCAGCCGCTTCAGCTGTTGCGTCTTCGAACGACAACGTGATGATGGATGATCCGGCCGGTCTCGATCGCTCAAAAGGTGTAGCGGTTTACGATATCGCTTCGAGCCCAACCATCCCTCGTATTCACGTCGGCAAAGAAAAGAAAGTTTCGGTCGGCGACTACGCGCTCGATTCATCGGCGCAAGCGACCTTCAACAGTCGCGTGATCGCGCCGTTTCCGTCGCCAGATCTTCTCTTGAACTCGCAGATGAAAGAACTCACGACTCTCACGCAAGGCCTTGTGGCTCAAGCCGTGAACGTAAAAGACGTCGTGTTCTCGCCGAAAGGCAAAGTTTCTCGCGAGACGTTCGATAAAATCGTTCGCAACTTGGCGCCTGAGCGTCCGTTCAACTTAACGAAGTTCAAAGCGTTGACGGCGGAGGAAATGCGTTTCCTGTCGGGCCTTCTCTTGTACCAGCAGGGTGACAAGTGCCCAGTCGCTGTCGGTCTTTTCCACAAGCTCTCGAAGTCGAAAGGCTACGAAGCGGAAGCCGATTACTACCTTGCGATGTGCTCGCGCAAGCTCGGCCTGGCGACAGATTTCTACGACCGCGCTCGCCGCATCCTCGAGACTCAAGACGTGTACTACTCGCGTAAAATTCTGAAAGAAGTCGGCTACGAAATTCCTTATGAGTTCGTCGACTCTCTTGGTCTTGCTTTGTTCAAAGCCTCTTCGAACCCGAAGATCATGGATAAGCTCGACGCAAAGACCGCAGGAAACGTGGCATTCATCCTCGCCAACTTCGGTGCTTCAACAGAGCGCTTTAAGACGGCTCTCGAGTGGTCGAAGAAAGTACCAGTCGATCACCCACGTCGCCTCCAGGCCCAATTCGTCGAAGCCTTGGCGGATTACCAAACCGGCGCGAAGCCTCAAGCGATGGTTTTGCAAGAAGAGCTGATCAAAGATATCGGCGTCGATAAACAAAAATCCGAGTTCCAGGCGCTCGTCGCTTTGAACGCAGCTCGCATGTACTTCCAGGAACAAAAATTCAAGGAAGCTCACCAAGCCTTCTTGAAGGTCTACAAAGATCACCCACTTTGGTTGCAGTCGCTGACAGAAATGGGCTGGTCACAGTTGATGTCGGGTGACTTCGAAGGTGCGATCGGGAATATGTACTCGATCCAGTCGCCGTTCTTCGCAGCCGTTTACAAACCTGAATCGTACGTCATTCGCACGATTGGTTATTTGAACCTTTGCCAATACGGCGATGCTTACAAGTCTTTGTCGATGATGGAGCGTGAATATCGCCCATCGCTCGAGAAGATGGAGAAGTACTCGGCCTCGCACCCGTCGTACTACCAAACCGTGCGTAACTTCATGAGCGCTCCGAAGAAAACGACTGAAGTCGATGGTCTTCCACTCCCGATCATTCGTGAGATGGCTCGTCACCGCGACTTTACGAATTTGCAGAAAGCCCTCAATCGTCAAGTCGATGAGAACTCTCTCTACTCGAAGATCGATGGCGAAGCGGTCAAAGGTCTTAAAAAAGCGCAGTGGCTCGTCAACAATTCACGTCAGCGCATCGCGGGTCTCCGTGCGCAGATCGTGAAGATTAACAAGACACCGGCCCTCGAAGGTAACCGTGCTCCGGTTCTCGCTCAACTCGATAAAGAGATGGACGACTTGAACGATTACTTCTTCCAGGTTGATCTCTACAACGAAGCGTCGGCCGCTCTCCCTGACTACCGTAAAGAAGTCATGGGTGGCGCAACGTCGCGCCTCGCGAAAATGCGTGGTCAGATGGAGAACATTCTTTCGAACCGTCTCTTGCAAATGAAGACAGAGCTCGCTCGCTATATCGAGAACAACGAACTTCTCCGTTATGAAGTGTTCTCGGGTGCCGGCGAAAACATTCGCTTCCAGGTCTCGGGTGGCTCGGCGAGCAATCGCATCGCGGCCTCGGTTGTTCCGAAATCGAAATCGCTTCAATGGGATTTCGATGGTGAGTACTGGGAAGACGAGATCGGTCACTATCGTTCAGGTTTGAAAAACAATTGCGCAGGCGCCAACGGCAACGTTCAGGTGAAACAAGCGAATCTCGAAGGGGCGGAATAATGAAAACGGCACTCGTATTAACACTGATCATGGGCGTTTCTCTCGCAGCTCAGGCGAAGACCAATGTCGACGAGAAGATCGCTCAGCTCAAAGAAAACAAAGAAGCTTCGAAAGACAATTTGAAGCAGTACGAAGAAAACCTGAAGACGGTTAACGCGAACATCAATGAGACCGACCGTGCGTTGAAATCGCTGGCGAAGCAAAAGCAGGCGTTAGCCGCGCAAACGTCGCAAACCGCGAAATCGAAGCAGTCGGTCGATCAAGCGAAGACGCAGCTTGAAACTTACATGAAAACCGAGCAGACGAAGCTGGATGTCGAGCAAAAGCAAATCGAGGAGTTGAAGAAGACGCTCGCGACTCTCGAATCGAACGTAGCGAAGCGCCAGGCGAACATCGCCGAATACCAAGCAAAACAAGCGAAAGTGCAAACTGAGCTCGCGTCGTGGGGCGAGCGTAACCAATCGATCATCGAACTCGAGCAGGCTTTAAAGCAAAAAGAAGATCAGGCAAAAGCCGATCAAAAAGAATTGTCGGAGAAGAAAGTCACTTACGAGGGCGAAGTCGCGAAGTGGAGAAAACAAGTTCGCGTTTCAGAGCGCACGTACGAGAACTTCTCTGGTTTAAAAGATTAAGACTCAAGCGTCATTTTGAGGGGATCGGGCGGACCGAAAGGTTCGCCCTTTCTTTTTTCTTGAGCGATTCACAAAATTTTGGAACGTGCAGTTCTCGCAACGCAGGCTTTCGCCAGCGCGTTGCGATGGTAGGGTTGCCACTTGAGGAGGACGCCCATGGCAACCCAGACACATTCACATTCGAAAGCAAAATCACACACGAAGGCTGCGCACGCCCACGCACGCAAAGCCAAAGGCTACAAAAACCCGAGAGGCGGATTAACGGCGAAAGGCCGCGAGCACTTCCGTAAAACCGAAGGCGCGCATTTAAAGCCCGGTGTAACGGGAAAAGCCGATACGCCTGAGAAAATGCGCCGCAAAGGCTCGTTCTTGCGCCGTCACTTCGCTAATCCTCGTGGCCCGATGATGAAAGACGGAAAACCAACGCGTCTGGCGCTCAGTGCTCACGCATGGGGTGAGCCTGTTCCGAAGACGGCCGCGGCGGCGAAGAAGCTCGCGGCGAAAGGGACTAGCCTTTTGAAAAAGTATGAAGCGTCTAAGAAAAAGAAGAAGACGACAGGTTCGAAGCCGAAACGGTCAACTTCGAAGCGCACGCTTCACTAACTTTATTACTCCGCCGACTGGTCATCGATGATCGTCGGCGCCGAAACAGCGTTCAGGCACTCGGCTTCTGGGGGTAACTTCGGAAGCTTTTCGTACGAGTAAGCAGTCTTTGCGGGTTCGCGAACTTCGATCGAAAATCCTTTAAGTGTGGGGTCTGATTCCAGCACCGCATCGATGGCGCGATGGTCATCACGAATACGATCGGCGAGCTCACACAGGCAAGCCACGCGCTCACTGCCACCCATGCAGAGGTGATCGACCTCCGCCAAACTTTCAACACGTTGGCGGAGTGAGGCGAACCCAGGGCGCGAATCGAGCGGGTTTGCGGCTGGACGCGAGAGCGAAACGCGTGAGAACGCATAGAGAATTCCCGCGATGACGATAGCCGTGCCGAGTCCCACGACCGCGCCGAATTTACTCGTCAAGAAATCCGGAATTTGAAAGCCCTTGTTCTCTTGGCTCTTCTGAAAGTCAGACGATACGGGGAGATCTTTGTCATCGGAGTTCATTCGCCCATCGTAGCGACAACGCGACCGAAATTAAAGACGAACCTCGTCGATAGACTTTCCTTCGCCAAATTGAGCGTCGCAGAGTTTTCGGTAAATGCCGCCGAGTGCGTAGAGCTCTTGATGTGTCCCTTCTTCGGCAACACGCCCTTTGTCGAGCACGACGATCTTGTCGCAATCCATGACGGTCGAAATTCGGTGCGCGATGATCAGCGATGTTCGACCTTGGCGCACTTTGCGTGTGGCTTCTTGAATCAACTGCTCGGTGTGAGAGTCGATGTTCGCGGTGGCTTCATCGAGAATCAAAATATCGGGATCGAACGCGAGGATGCGGGCGAAGGCGATCAACTGGCGCTCGCCGAAGGAAAGATTCGCGCCGCGCTCTTCTACGCGAGCGTCCAAACCATTTGCGTGCGAACGTAGAAATTCGCTGAGGCGAGCGCCCGCCGCTGCTCGCAAGATGCGCTCGCGCGGAATCGAAGGATCACCGAGTCCGATGTTTTCGCTCACTGTTCCACGAAACATAAAAGTGTCTTGCTGAACCACGCCGATGCGCGAGCGCAAAAACTTGCGCGGATAATCGCTCAACGAACGACCGTCGATCAAGATCTCTCCGGATGTCACGTCGTACAAACGCTGCATCAACGCAATCGATGTCGATTTGCCTGAGCCCGTACGTCCGACAAGTGCCACCGACTGACCTGGCTTTATCTTCAACGAAATACCGTCGATCGCGAGAGGAAGGTTTTCTCGGTAGCGAAACGAAACGTCGCGGAATTCGACTGCACCTTTCAGGCGGCCAACGGAGGCATCGCCCGTCGCACTCTCAATAAGTTCATCTTGCAGTGTGAAAACTCGCTCCGCTCCAGATACCGAGTTCTGAAGAACCTGGTATTTATCCAAGATCATGTTGAGCGGATCGATGAACGCGCGCACGTTCATGAAAAACGCGACCATCATTCCGGTCGAAACCGCGTTGCCCATCACCATTTTGCCGCCGAAATAAAGCGCGATCGCCACGGCTGTGCCGTTGAACAAAGAAACGACCGGCCAAAGCATCGCGTACGATTTCACCTGGTTCATCATGTCTTGGCGGTATTCATCGGAGAGTGCGCGGAACTTGCCGGAGTTGCGATCGACGCGACCGTAAAGTTGCAG
>CAJYIL010000307.1 GCA_913774795.1 Pseudobdellovibrionaceae bacterium | reverse complement strand
GTTCAATAATCGAACGAAGGCTTTTGAGTGCAAGCCTGACTCCAATCAGAGTTCGTTATGAAGGTCTTAAGTGCCGCTTTGGAGGCGCGCGATTTTCGCCGCCGCCGTCTCAAGGTGCGCGCGAAGGCCGCGCTCAATCAGCGAACTTGACGCGATGATAAGGCCACGCGTGGTCGCGTCGGTTTCTCCTCGCTGAAGGAGCCAATCGTTGAAGCGAGGAGATTGCCAACGGCACGCACTGGTTGACTCGAGAAGCGCAGGCTCCCCCGGCGCATGAAGATCGATCTTCATTGTCTTTGCGAGTTCATCGATGACGGCTGAGCCGTCGAAGTCGGTATGGTAAATGACGACGCGATCAAAGAGGCGCGCGTCAGTCGGCATGAAGTACGCTCTGAAACCTGCTGGGAGATTCGCTTCGAACTCGCTGACTTCAGACATCCGATTGAGATCATTTGAAACCGCGACGTTTGCAGCGATTCGCTCGAGCGACTCCATCGGCCAGTAGAGCGACGGCGCAAACTGCGGCTCAATTTTCACGCGCTCGCCAGCGACCAACAAGGCTCGATCGGGCGTCAGACTTAAGATGTTCGCGACGAAAGGCTCCGGGCGCTGAATTCCCTGAACACAGTGAAGCCCGTGCGAGACATGAATCCTGAAGATGCGCTTACCCGTGAAGGTCGCGTTTTCGAACGGATAGAGTCGGCCCGTCACCGGGTCATCATCGCACGTGAGTACGAACAAAAGATCGTCCATCAAAGGCGCCCACGCCTCAGGCTTCAACGCTTCGGCGACTTTTAAATTTTTGACGACGTAACCTTCTTGGCTAAATGCGACAGAGACTTTCGTGAACCAGGGGTCGACGCCTTCGATCACCGCGATCGTTTTCTTGTGTGTGTATAGTTTTGCGAGTGCGCTGGTCACTTCAGAGATCGCGTGCCCGACACCCGCATAAATTTGAATGTTCAGCGCAGGTTCTTTCAATGGAAGGGCTGATCGGTATTGCTCCGAAAGTCGGCCCCACGCATCTGGCATCGGTATGTCGATTCTCATAGTGTCAATGCTATCGAACCACGAAGCTCACGTCATCAACCTTAGCCCCTTGTCGGGTTCTTAACTCGACCTGGTGACGCCCTTTGCGAGGCTCCCAGAAAACCGTTGAATCAGCTCGAGCCAATCGACGACCGTCCACGAACACGACGTGATCTGTTTGAGGAGACACGATCTGAATCGAGACCCGCTGACGCGCACGTGGAATATCGGGGTCGAGGCCGATGAGCATATTCGATTGAGGATAACGGATGCGGCTGATCGTTTTCGTGACGAGCGGCGCTTCGGGCGCCTCGTAATGAGCGAGCTCGTCGCGCGAAGGCCCACGGTGAAGGCCGATCATAAGCTGACGCCAGATGGGAGCGGCTCCGGTCATTCCGCTGACGTTCCACATGGGTTGGCCATTGAAATTGCCGACCCAAACACCCACTGTGTAGTCACTCGTAAAGCCGATGCACCAGTTGTCACGCATGTCTTTGCTTGTCCCGGTTTTGACCGCAGCCGGAAACGGCAGGCCAAGAAGTGAGTCCAATCCGAACGTAAATCGGCGATACTCTTGAAGTGAAAGTGCGGCAAAGAGTTGGCGTTTCGTTTGATCACTAAACGAATGAGCGTTCGCGCCAAGCGAGAGCTGCCGATAGGCATTCGTCAATTCTTGCAACGACACGTCGACGGTCCCGAGCGCGAGGCTTGGGCCGTAGTGATCGTCGGACATCAGTTGAGTAAAGCCGAGGGCCGTCATCTGGTCGAGCACTCGAGACTCTCTCACGAGCTCGACTGTACGAACCGCAGGTACGTTCAGCGATGAGCCCAGCGCTTCGCCGGCACTCACGAGGCCTTGAAACTCGTGCTCATAATTTTTCGGAGAAT
>CAJYIL010000306.1 GCA_913774795.1 Pseudobdellovibrionaceae bacterium | reverse complement strand
GACGCTCGTGAGCTTCTCGGGTCTCGTCTTTGCGACCCTCGGACCGTTCTGGGTCGTCAAAGAAAAGCTCGGTTGGTTTTCTGCGCTCGCGACCGTCGCGTTCTCGTTTTTCTGGCTCGTCGGTGCTCCGTCGTTTGGCCCTTACTTCGTGACCTTCATGCTTGAAGCGTGGGTAATCTTCGGCTTCACGGCGATCGCTGTCTCAGGCGCCGTCGCTAGTCCTGGGCTTTTGATCGTTGGATCCTGGATCGTGTTCGCGGCGAAGTATCAATACTATCCGGTTTTCTTCGTGAGCTTCGCAATCGCGCTGCTCTTCCGTTCGCGTCGCCATCTGAATGCGTTCTTCAAGGAGTTCTTCGCAACCAAATCCGCAAAGATTTTATCGACGATCGCACTCGTGATCGTCGTGCACATTCTCATCATGAAGACAGCGGGGCCGATCTACGGGAAAGACTCCTGGAATCAGCCACGAGCCCTTCGAAATCCCGTGCTCGTCGTTTTTATCATCGGGACACTCCTTCTGTACCTGAGACGTCAGGCGGTGTTCACGCATTTGGTGCACGAGGCGTGGGAGTCGAAATTTATCAAAGCGTTCTTCTGGCCGGCGACCGTGTTGCTCGCATTTCCTTGGCCGAATCGGTGGGCCGGCGTCATGGTCACGCAAAGTTATCAGGCCGAATCCAAAACCCTGTCGGAGATCGTACACCTCTACGCGGCCGAGATTTCGAATTCGTTGACGGCGCCTTTCGCAGCCTCGGTTCTTCTCTTCGTTCTTTTCGCCGCACTCCTCGTCGGGTTTGCGCGTAAGTGTTTTGCCCGCACGAAAGCGACTCAGGCCGGATTCGTTTCTCTCCTCTTCATCGTGCTGACGTTGACGATGCTTCTGGCCGTAAAGAACGTGCAGCCCAGATTCGCGTTCGTGATTTTTCTATCGGTGCCGATCGGGCTTTTTGCTTACACGTTGAGCCTCTTGCACAAAAAGCTGCGCATCTTTGGCGCGGTCGCGATGACGCTTTCGATGCTCGCCATCTTGATCCTGACTCCGTACTTTCGCGCGCAGTCTTTTTTCCTCGGCCACCTTCACGAGCATACGAACTCAACTTACTTCGATCACACCGAACTCTACCCACTGGATCGATCGCTCGGCGAACTCGTGAAGCCCCTCTACACGGGCCGTCTCGTTCGACTGGCGATTGTGCAGTCTCAAGCCGAGTGGCTCTGGGATCGACCGATGCAAATTTGGCCGCTCACATTCGAAATCAAAACCGGCGTCGAGATGGAAGCCCCACTTTTTTACGTCGATCGTGTGTGTGAACAAGCGGCGGTCGACAAGCCTGATCTCATCGTGAAGGCCGTCGATAACAAATGGGAAAAGGTCGAATGCGCGCCTTCGCCTTGATCGCGATGGCCCTGATCACTGGGTGCGCAACAAGCGAATGCGGCTGCGGAGGCGAAGCTCCGCACCTCACGGTGGTGTTGCCCACTGACTTCAAATGCCAAGCGCAAGGTTCAGATACCGTCTGTCGGCGGGGCGATCAGACAGTGGTCTCGAACGTTCGCGACCGGGCGCGCGGTGAGACCGTCGCGAGTCTCCGCGAGCGAACGGCTAACTCTCAGTTTGTTCAATTAAATGGTCAAACGTGGATCGAATTCACCACTCGACTGACGGCCGATCTCGAAACGCGCTCGTTCGCGACGGTCGATGATTCTTCCACGGCTGTCGTTTCTTTCTCCGCGCCACCGAAACAGATCGACACTTTCATGATAGAAATGAAGCCGGTCATCGCTGCGCTTATTTTGCGCCGATAGAGACGCACGCATCGCGAAGGAGTAGCGCAATCGAGTCGAGATGCGAACTTCCGATCACCAAGATGACCGAACGGTTCAGTTTCAAAAGCGAGTCGACATCGTGTCGATCGCGAGCTTTCATGGCGCGCATGACTTCGAGGCGTGCTTTCAAAAACGGTTCGATCTTCGCGAAATCTTGAGCGGTGAAACGGCGCCTTGCCTCGCGAACGGAATCATCAGACTCCGGCCGAAATGAACTATAATTCGCGGCCAAACCGTTGAGGAATTCGCTCAGTCGCGCGGCGGTGTCTTCATCGAAACGTGCCGCCCGAAGGCGTGCACCTTGGCGATCCATTTCAGGCAAGACTCGCAGATACGTTTCGCCCAACGACGCATCTTCCGCGCCCACGAGGTTTACGCGCGGATCGGTGAGGCGCACGTAAAAATCCGATCCGAATCCGAGCATCATCGCGCTGATCGCGGGCTCGCCAAATACTTTCAGCCGTTTTTCGATGGAGGCGTAGGTTTGCAAATTGGCTTTGACGGTTTCGGGAGCCGCTTCGGTCGCAATCCATTTAGTCGGAGACGATTTCAGGAACCGAACGCTCTCACGCGCGTCACGCGCGGCGGCCGCGTTTTCGTTCACAATTTGCCGGAGGTCGTTCTCGGACTTCGCTTTTGAGAGCCGGTCGGCCGAGCCACCCCGAAGATCGCGATTTCCGTGATTGAGGCCAATGACCGTGATCTCGCGGCGATCGGGGAAGCGAATCACCCGGGACCGCTCAGAAAAATAGGCATCCGCGACCCGTGAGAGCTCGCAGACGCCATCTGTGCGAGGGAGATTCGCTTTTTCGGCGTGAGCGGTCAGGCTCGCCTGGAGGCTTAAAAACAACGCGAGGACGAGCGTGGTTCGCATGCTCTCCATCAAACCACCGGAGCCTTGCAAACCGCAAAGATTCTCGCTATTTCTAGACGCTCAAGTCTCGCGAAAAGGACCTCATGTCGGCAGTTAAAATCGTCCTCCCGGACAACCGCGTTCTCGAATTCGAAAAAGAACCGACCGTTCTCGAAGTCGCTCAAAAAATCGGAGCCGGACTCGCGAAAGGAACGCTGGGCGCAAAGATCAATGGGCAACCCGAAATCATCGATCTGCGCACGCATCTCAAAGACGGCACGAAGCTCGAGATCGTTTCGACAAAGTCGCCTGAGGCGAAAGAAGTGATCCGTCACACCGCCGCTCACGTGATGGCGCAAGCGGTTCAAGAACTTTTCCCGGGCACTCAGGTGACGATTGGTCCGGTCATCGACACAGGCTTTTTCTACGACTTCGATTCGAAGCACACATTCACGCCTGAAGATCTTGAGAAGATCGAAAAGAAAATGGCCGAGATCATCGCGCGCGATCTTCCGGTCACGCGTGAAGATTGGGACGCCGACCGAGCGATCGCCGAATTCACGAAAATGGGCGAGACGTATAAACAAGAATTGATTACCGAGCTCCAAGCCAAAGGCGAGAAGCAAGTCGGCATTTATCACTTGGGAAAAGAGTGGTTCGACCTCTGCCGCGGCCCGCACATTCAATCGACTGGGCAAATTAAAGCGTTCAAGCTTTTGACGACGGCCGGTGCCTACTGGCGCGGGAACGAAGCGAACGCCCAACTCCAGCGCATTTACGCAACGGCGTTCGGCGATAAGAAAGAACTCGAAACTTATCTCAAGAACCTCGAAGAAGCGAAAAAGCGTGATCACCGTCGTCTCGGGAAGGACATGGGACTTTTCATGTTCCACCCGTGGGCACCAGGCTCGCCATTCTTCACGGGCCGCGGTTCGGTCGTTTACAACGAACTCGTGAACTACGTTCGCGATGAGTACAACAAGACGGGCTACGAAGAGGTCATCACTCCGCAAGTTTTCAACACGGAGCTTTTCAAAACATCGGGTCACTACGCGAACTACAAAGACAACATGTACTTCACGCAAGTGACGGCCGAAGACGAGCAAGAGTCGGGAATGAAACCGATGAACTGCCCGGCGCACTGTTTGATGTTCGGCGCCGAACAACACTCGTACCGCGAACTCCCGAAGCGCATGGCCGACTTCGGTCGCTTGCACCGCTTCGAGCGCTCAGGTGTCATGCACGGCCTTACGCGCGTTCGCACGTTCTGCCAAGACGATGCGCACATCTTCTGTACGCCTGATCAGATGCACAAAGAGATCAACGACTTCATGGCGATGGCCAAGAAAGTCTATGGCACCCTCGGCATGCCAGATTTCAAAGTCTTGATCGCCACTCGCCCTGAAAAACGAATGGGCGACGATGCAACCTGGGATGCCTCAGAAGGTGCGTTGATCGACGCAATGAAGAACCTCGGCATTCCGTACGAAATTTCTCCCGGAGAAGGGGCGTTCTACGGCCCGAAAGTCGAAATCCACTTCGTCGATGCGATCAATCGTTCGTGGCAGCTTGGCACAATCCAGGTCGACTACATTTTGCCGCAGTCTTTCGATCTCGAATACGTCGGCGAAGACAACGCTCGCCATCGTCCGGTCATGCTCCACCGCGCGATCCTCGGATCACTCGAGCGCTTTATCGGGATCTACATCGAACACTGCGCGGGCCATTTCCCGACGTGGATGGCTCCTCGCCAGGTTGCGATCTTGAACGTCACCGACCGCCAAAACGGCTACTGCGAAGAAATCGCGCAGGTTTTGAAGAAAGCGGGCGTTCGGGCGGAGTGGGATCGTCGGGCGGAGAAACTCGGCTACAAAATCCGGGAAGCCCAAATGATGAAGCTGCCTTACATGCTGATCATCGGCGACCAAGAGGTCGAAAAACGTACGGTGAGTGTCCGTTTGAAGAACGGATCACAAATCAGTGACTTGCCATTGGACCAATTTGTAGTGACATTGACGAAGGAAATCAAAGAGCGTTCGCTCGAAAACTTGCTGACGGCACCTCAAGCGCCTTCAGTCGGTGAGACGAACGCAGCAAACAAGAACCCGGAGGTTCGAAATTAGTACGTTTGGCGGTGGTGGCCCTAGCAGACCTGGTGGCCCAAGCAGACCTGGTGGTCCTTCAACAGGCCCTTCTTCTTCTAGCAGTGGCCCTGGTCCAAGTCGCCCAGGCGGCGGTGGCGGTGGCGGCGGCAAATTCGGCGACCGCGATCGCGGTCCTCGCAAAGGCGGCGAAAAAGGCGGTCTTCGTGTGAATCGTGAGATTCGCGCGCCTGAAGTTCGCGTCATCGACGAAGACGGAACAATGCTCGGCATTTTCCCTCCGTTCAAAGCGCTTGAGCTCGCTGAAGAGCGCGGCCTCGATTTGATCGAGATCGCTCCGACCGCGAAGCCTCCGACTTGTAAAATCATGGATTACGGGAAGTACAAGTACGAGCTGAAGAAGAAAGAACACGAAGCTCGCAAGAACCAAACCGTCATCACGATCAAAGAAATCCAGATTCGCCCGCGCACCGACACGCACGATCTCAACGTGAAGTTGAACCATGCCCGTCGCTTCTTGCTCGAAGGCGATAAAGTGAAAGTGAACCTTCGCTTCTACGGTCGCGAGATGGCTCACCAAAACTTGGGCTTCGAACTTCTTCAAAAAGTTTCGAAAACTCTCGGCGATATCGCGATGGTTGAAACACCGCCGAAGATGGAAGGCCGTCAGCTTTTCGCTCTCTTCGCGCCCGATGCGATGAAGATTAAAGAGTTCAAGGCTGCCGGGGGCAAGGCGCCCGAGAAGGGCCCTGACCTGGTCGACGAACCAGATGAAGACGACGATAAAGAGTAAGACTCTTGAGAAAGCCCGGGGAAACCTGGGCTTTTTTTACGCCTGCGCTTAAAGAAAGCCCCTGGTGATCAGCCGTTTAAAACTCGCGCCGGAGTGGATTTTGATCGAGACGATCTCTAGTGAGTTTTCCGAGGTAGGAGAAGGCTAAGTAACAGACGATCATCGACGGCCAAAAAACGAGATCTTGCTTGAGATAGGACTCGGTCGTCTTTGTGAGGTCATCGACGATGGCCATGATCGCGATCGCGAGCATCACCACCGCAGGACACCAGAGCATGATCCGCCACATTCCGCCGAAAAGCTTTTGCGCGTAACCCATCAAAAACGGAATCATCAGCATCGGAACAACAAGCCGTGGCCAAGTCACCGGTTCATCCGAGTAGACACCTAGAAGACGCGTGACGACCGGAAGCACGATGGCGATCGAGAGGTAAATTAAAAACCCGAACGCCATCCACGCTTTGCGCAACACCGCTTACTCCGCGAGAAATGAAGTCGCAAAGCCGTACGACTTCGCGGCCGGATCCAGAACCTTGTACGGATTGTCGGCGACTTCGATCATATACAGAATCGCCGGGAAGTTCTTCTCGAAAATCTCGGGCAGCTTTGCTTGGCCAGGATAAAATCCATTGTTCACGAAGCTCGACGGATCCATCTCGAAGGTAAATGCAAAAAGTTTGTGCGTGTCGTAAGCCCAGTCGCACATCTCGCCGGAGACCGCGTACAGGTTTGAAGCCTGCATCGGCGAATAGCCGTTCCATTGCGACATGGTTTTCGCCATCGTTTTGAACACTTGCGCGTCACGCGTGTTCGCGATCGTTTCGTAAGACGAGCCCCATGGATACAGGATGAGCTCAGAGTAGGTGTGAAGAGTCAGAAGGGTGGTGGCGTTCGGAGTCGAATCGATCCAGGCTTTGACCGCTCGAGTTTCAGGTTCGGAGAACGGAGCTTTTCCGTGAAACGTTTCGTTGCCGGGATCGCTCGAAGCGCCTTCGACGTTATTCCAGCCTTGGGAGTAATTACGGTTGAGATCGACGCCAAAGGTGCCATCGCTGTTGGCGGTGCGGTTCTTCCGCCACATTTTGTAGATGCCCCGCTGGATATCCCATTCGGCTCCGTCGGGATTCACAAGCGGAACAATTTGAATATCGCGCGAGCCGATCAAGCGGACCGCCTGCGCGTCGCCTTGATCGAAGAGGCTTAAGAGTCGATCGGCGAACATCAGCGGAACTTCGACGCTCACGTGCTCGCGGGCGTGGTGCCCTCCCGTGAGGAGCATCGCAGGCAATTGAGATGCGGTGTGCGGATCTTTCGAAATACGCAGCCGGAAAATCTCTCGGCCCTCACCGGTTTGACCGATGCTATCGAGGGTGGTGATCGCGGGGTGGGCTTGGTGCAGGCGCTCGAGCTCCGCTTTGACTTCGTCGTAATTATGAAAGTCGGCATCCCAGGCCGGAAAGTCGAGCAGGCTCGGCGACGCCGGGAATTTCGCGATCAGCACGCCCATTTTTTGGAGCTTGTCGGCTTGAGCCTGGCTGCCCAGAACCATCACGTAGTCGTCGCCATAGACTTCAAGCGAAACACCTGTTGCCGCGATTTTAGTGCGGTCAAACTTGTCGTGAGCGGTGACTTTCATCCAGAGAGGCGGCTCATCGGTCTTGGCCGGGCTTGTGGTCTCGACCGGGTGGGCGAGCGCCAGTTGCGCCATCAAAGCGAATAGAATGAAGCTGAGTGCGAAAAGTAGTCGGTTCATAGCCCCTCCGTCAGTCGGTCGCCCCGATGCCCCCATCTGGTCGACTTGCCACGGTTTTTTGCGCCTTAGACCGCGGTCGGGCAAGTGAAATTCGGGCTGAATAATCCTTGCCCCGAGGCGTGTCGAACTCTATAACTGTCCGTTCGAAAACATCTGTCCCGGGCTCGTGATGAAGAACCTTTGCCATTTCGGTGGGGTCGCCTGGTCGGAGAAAGAGAACCTCAGTGAAACAAAAAACTCACTCTGGCGCGAAGAAGCGTTTGCAGCTTCTCAAGTCAGGAAAAGTGAAGTGTAAGCAGTCGGGCATGCGCCACTTGCTCAGCCCGCACAAATCAAAAGGCAAGCGTCACACAGGCATGACTGACTATGTCCACGACGCGAACATGAACCAAGTTCGTCGCCTTTTAAATTTCTAAACCGCTTTGCGGTTTAGGATGAGGAGTCGGGAAACTTGCTCCGCCTAAACTTCTAATTCGAAAACTGAGGAATAAAACATGTCTCGCGTAAAACGTGGCGTCACAGCCCGCCGCCGCCGTAAAAAAGTCTTAGACCGCGCCGAAGGTTACTACAGCGCAGGTTCCCGCTCTTACATCCACGCTCGTGAAAAGAACGACCGCGGGATGGTCTTCTCTTACCGTGACCGCAAGGTTCGTAAGAGAGAGTTCCGTTCGCTCTGGATCCAACGCATCAACGCGGCGGCTCGCTTGAACGGCACGACTTACTCAAAACTCATGAACGCTTTGATCACAAAGGGCATCGAAATGGACCGCAAGGTTCTCGCTGACCTCGCTGTGACAAGCCCTGAAGGTTTCGCGTCACTCGTGAAATCAGCAGGTATCTCGGCTTAATCGCGGCGGCCATTTTCAGGCGGCGATTTTGTTCGACAGAGGGCTGCGGGATGATTCCTGCGGCCTTTTGTTTTTTAAGCCTCTCACGCTGGAGTTCGAAGTCTATATGCCCACGTCTTTCGTTCCCGAAACGCCGGAGCTCTTCGAGTCCCGCAAAGCCGATCACATTCGGCTCGCGCTTTCGAGCGAAACGCAAGCCGTCGGTGCCTCGGGACTCGACCGCATCCGCCTCCGCCACGAAGCTCTCCCAGATTTAAACTTCGACGAAATCTCTCTGAAGACTCAGCTTCTCGGGCGCGAGTCGGCAACGCCGATGTTCGTGTCGTCGATGACGGCCGGCCACGGCGGTTCGGTTAATTTGAACCTCACGATGGCGCGCGTTTCAGAAAAACGAAACTGGATGATGGGTGTCGGTTCACAGAGAAAAGAACTCGGAGATTCAGCGGCCGCTCAAGAGTGGAAGAATATTCGTAAAGCGTGCCCGCGCGTGAGGTTTTTAGGTAACATCGGCATTGCCCAAGTGATTCACTCGCGCGCGAGTGATATTCAGAAGCTGATCGATTCGCTGGAAGCCGAAGCTCTTTTCGTGCACCTGAACCCGCTTCAGGAATGCATGCAGCCCGAGGGCACTCCGCAGTTTCGCGGGGGCCTAAAGGCGCTGAAGGAGCTTGTGGGTGCGGTATCGGTGCCGGTGATCGTGAAAGA
>CAJYIL010000305.1 GCA_913774795.1 Pseudobdellovibrionaceae bacterium | reverse complement strand
GGCACTTGCGAAATTCCTGAAGCCTGAGACCGACACGTGGGCGATTCAAACTGAGCGCGCCACGTACCTCGCGCAGTCGCCAACGCGCGCACCGGCGGATGATCCTTCAAATTCGGGCGCAAAATGGACCATCGCCGAAGTCGCGGCCAACGCTGATGAACTTGGCGAGCTTTTGACCGAGAAAAAGTTGAAGCTCAAAGCGTTCGACGTGAAGACGTTCGCGAAAGCGAACTTCGTTCGCGACATCGACGTCGCGTGGGACCAAATGCTCGCAGCCTATGTGGTGAAAGCGGCACCGATCGCCGACGTCCGGGCGCTTTTCACTTTATACAACGGCGCTGATCTTCCAGAGCTTCCGACGGCGACGCAGCTTTTGACTGCTCATCTTCAACTCGAAGTACAACTCCGCAGAAAAATCCAGACGATCAATGGCGAAAAGGTTCTGTTCGAAATTGAACAGCCCCTCGTTCCGCTTCTTCTCTCGATGGAGCAAGCCGGAATCTTGATCGACACCAAAGACCTCGGACAACAGTCCGAGACTCTCGTCACCGACATTAGCGGTCTCGAAAAAGAAATCCACGCCTTGGCCGGAGAGCCGTTCAACATCGGATCAACGAAGCAACTGGGCTCTGTCCTTTTCGAGAAGTTGAAAATCCCTTCGGGTAAACGCACGAAGACCGGATTCTCAACCGATACCGAGGTTTTGCAAAAGGTCGCGGGTGAGTATCCGATCGCGGGAAAAGTGCTTCAGTGGCGCGAGCTTTCGAAGTTGCGCTCAACCTATGTGGATGCTTTGCCGCTTCTTGTGGATAAGAAAACCGGACGCATCCATACGACCTTCAACCAAGCAACCACGGCGACAGGCCGTTTGTCGTCGGTGAACCCAAATCTTCAGAACATTCCGATCCGCACCGAGCGCGGCAACAAAGTGCGCGGCGCTTTCGTCGCCTCGAAGGGCAAGTCACTCATCAGCGCGGACTATTCGCAAATCGAATTGCGCATTCTCGCGCACATCACGGGCGACCCCGGTCTCACGCGTGCGTTCGAGCAAGGCATCGACATCCACACGGCGACCGCGAGCGAAGTTTTCGATACTCCGGTGAAAGACGTCACGAGCGACATGCGCCGTAAAGCCAAAGCGGTGAACTTCGGATTGGCGTACGGGCAGGGCGCATTCGGTCTCGCCGATGTGTTGCAGATCTCGCGCAAAGAAGCGACCGATATCATCACCCGCTATTTCGCGCGTTTTTCGGGCGTGCAAACTTACATGACTGACACGGTAGAAGCGGCGAAACGAACGGGCTACGTCGAAACGATCTTCGGCCGCCGCCGTTACCTCGACGAGTTATTCTCATCGTCTCCGATGCTGCGCAAATTCGGCGAACGGGCCGCGATCAACGCTCCCATCCAGGGAACAGCCAGTGATCTCGTGAAACTTGCGATGATCAAAGTCGGCAACCCCGACCACGCCCAGATGCTTCTGCAGGTGCATGACGAACTCATTTTCGAAGCTGACGCCAAAGAGGCTGCCGCTATCGGCAAATCGGTCGCAAAAAAAATGGAAGACGTGGCGCAGCTCAATGTTCCTCTGCAAGTGAACGTTGGCACAGGGAAGAGCTGGCTGGAGGCGCACTAAAGACACAACGTTCAGACGTTTTAAACGTTCACGATCACGGACATGTTCAAGTTCACGTTTGATGTTTATCTGTACTAGATCGACAAACGTATAAACAAAGAACGTGAACACGATCGTGAACGTGAACATGTCCGTTTAAAACGTACAAACGTTCCGTTTAGTGCCTCTGCCACCCCACCACGCGCCCGCCCTCGAAATAAACGACTCGCTTCTCCGTCTGGAATCCCTCCGACGACGGCAGCTGTTCGCTGTAACCCCAGCGTTCGTTTCCGTAAAGAGGATTGCCCGCGACTTCGACGAGCTCAGGCTCGCCCCATGATTCGCGAACGGCGGCTTTGGTCATGCCCACCG
>CAJYIL010000304.1 GCA_913774795.1 Pseudobdellovibrionaceae bacterium | reverse complement strand
TGAACGATAAAGACTCAGCGGTCTCGAAACTCTTCGCCGATGCACGCACGTACATCGTTCTCGAAGATCTCAACACCGCACCTCGCACTCGCTACATGAGCCGCGTTCGTAACACCGATAAACTCGGCTACGTCTCGCACCATGCAGCGGCTGAGGGCGAAGGTGGCGAGCACGGAGCTGCGGCTCGCGGCGAAGAAGGCCACCCGGCCGAGCACGAGCAACCGGTTCATCCAAAGAAAAAGGATGAAGGATCGGGCACGGGCGAAGGCGCCGAGAAAGTAAATGAACATCACGGGGCGTTCACGACGCTTCCGAGCTTTGAGAACATCGCGAAGCAAGTGGTTAGCAACTTGGTAGGTGACGTATGATGAGTGAGAACACGGCTCACGCAACCGGCGATGCCGCGCACATGGTGGCGCGCAAGCCCCTGATCCTCGGTAACAAGTCGTACAAAGACATCTCAGATGATCTTTGTTCACCGACAGAACAGTTTCCGGGTAAAGGCTGGTTCGGTCTTTTCTTCAGCGCAAAAGCGCTCTTGATTTTCTACATCGTGCACATCGCGATCGTCATCGGCACCGGTATGGGCCTCTTGGGTGTCAACCACCCAATCGGCTGGGGAACGATGATCATCACGTTCGTCTTCTGGGTCGGTATCGGTCACGCGGGTACTTTGATTTCGGCGGTTCTTTTCTTGTTCCGCCAAAAATGGAGAACCGGTGTTGCTCGCTCCGCAGAAGCCATGACGGTCTTCGCCGTCATGACAGCCGGCATCTTCCCGTTGATTCACACGGGAAGACCTTGGCTCGATTTCTGGCTCCTTCCGTACCCGAACCAGCGCGGCCCGCTCTGGGTGAACTTCCGTTCACCACTCTTGTGGGACGTCTTCGCCGTTTCGACTTACGCGACGGTCTCGTCGGTGTTCTGGTTCATCGGAATGATCCCGGATTTGGCGACGGTCCGTGACCGTTCAAAAACGAAGCTCCGCCGTTTGATCTACGGAGCGTTGTCACTCGGATGGCGTGGTTCGGTTCGTGAGTGGTCGCACTGGGAAATGTTGACGTTGCTCCTCTCGGGTCTCGCAACGCCGCTCGTTCTCTCGGTTCACACGATCGTCTCGTTCGACTTCGCGGTTTCGATGTTGCCAGGCTGGCACACGACGATCTTCCCTCCGTACTTCGTTGCGGGCGCGATCTTCTCGGGCTTCGGTATGGTCGTTACACTTTTGACGTTGGTTCGCATCGGCTTCCCGCAGATGAAGGACTACATCACGATCGACCACATGGAAGTGATGAACAAGATCATCATGTGTACCGGCATGCTCGTCGGTTACGCGTACTGCTCAGAGTTCTTCATCGCTTGGTACTCGGGTAACCCATTCGAACAATATGCGTTCATCAACCGCGCGTTTGGTCCCTACTGGTGGTCTTACTGGACGATGTTCTCGTGTAACGTGTTCATCCCTCAGATCTTCTGGTTCCGTTGGGCGCGTCGCTCGATTCCGGTGATGTTCGTCGTATCGATCTTTGTCAACATCGGGATGTGGTTCGAACGTTTCGTCATTACGGTCACGTCTCTCCACCGCGACTTCCTCCCATCATCGTGGGGTATGTACGCATGGTCGTGGTTCGATGCGGCGATCTTGATGGGATCGTTCGGCATGTTCTTCACGATCTTCCTCCTCTACTTGCGTGTTGTTCCGGCGGTTTCGATCGCGGAAGTGAAGCCAGTTCTTTGGGTCGGAAGAAAAAAGCCAACCACGACTGATCCGGTCGCTGGT
>CAJYIL010000303.1 GCA_913774795.1 Pseudobdellovibrionaceae bacterium | reverse complement strand
TTCCTCATGCGGTTCATTACCGCGGACAACTGAGAACCCAAAGTTACCGACCGGCCGCCAGCCGCTGGATCCTTGAAATCCATCTCCACGATCCACGAGATCGCTTCGGCGCCTTTTACGAGGATATTCTTTAGGTCCGACGCTAGTGACGCGGCGCCTATGCGCTGGAGCGCCGAGCCGTCGACTGTTAACTTCGCAGTAGATCTCAGACAGGAGCTTTTCGTGCGCTTATTCGCAGCTATGGTTATCGCATCGGGTTTGGTGGTTTCTTTCACGTCATTCGCTTCCGAGCGCGTTCCCGTTGATCACCCTCGCGTGCTTCAACCCGCGACTCGCTACAGCGGCAACACCCCGATCGAGTTGAACAATGGCATCCTTTTCAACAACGGTGGCTACGGTCTTCCGAACGCTGATTACGAAGCGTGGGCGAAGTCGGCGATGATCGTCGCGGGCCTCTCAGAGCGTCCTTACTCATACTCCCAGAAAAAAGCGTTCGTTGCGACACTCGAGGAGAACATTCAGTGGGGCGAATCGGCGATTCGCAACTGGAAAGCGACCACGAACGAGTTCCCTGATGCTCTCGCGTACGCAAAAGCCGCCGTCGAAAAATTGCAACCCGAACTCGATAAATTCAAATCAGCGACCGACAAAGCCTCGGGAGCTAACGAAGGTGCGTGGCAAGGCGCGGAGAGCGATGCTCGCCGCGCTCTCATCGACTTCCGGATCGCTTACATGCAGCTGCACAAGAATGTTCAAGCTCGTCAGATGACGAAGTAAGCTTCAGAGTTCGGCGACAAACCGAAGCCCAACGGTGAATTTAGAGCCCGCTAGAACTGATTCTAGCGGGTTTGTTTTTTTCACCCAGACCACTCTCGCTTCTAAGCGATGCACTTTCGACGAGTCTTCGCTCGATCGGTAGCGAAGTTCGATGCGCGATTTCGGACGAATCTCGTCTGCGAGTTTCGGTGAAATCTGCAGGCGCGCGCCCATGCGCGCGAAATCCATGAAGCGTGCGTCATGGAAGAAATCTTCGTCGTACATCTGATCAGTTGTCACGAGCACCGCGCTGTCTTGACGTTTGGCGCGTGGATGCAGGCGAGCGCTCGCGCTCGAAGTCGCCCAAGGCTTCGCGGCCTTTGCGATGATTGAGTCGAGATCACAAAGCTCTAGCTCCTCGTCGATCACCGAGTGACGCTTGAGATGGCGTACGCAAAAGCGAGCCTGAGAGTCGATTTTCGGAGAGACCGTGATGAGGCCC
>CAJYIL010000302.1 GCA_913774795.1 Pseudobdellovibrionaceae bacterium | reverse complement strand
TGCACTTTTTCGTTGGTCGTCATGACCTTGTCGACGATCGATGGCTCAGCGGCCGAAGCCGCCAACACCGCAAATACGATTGGCAATATCATGTGTGCGCGACCCGCGTGACGCCGATGATGCCCGGGATCTTTTGGAGATCGGCCATGATCTGCGAGAGCTGGTTTGTATCGCGAACGTTGACGTCGAAAACGCAAATCGCTTTCTTATCTTTCGTCGTACGGATTTGCGCGTTTTCGATATTGATCGAGCGGGTCGCAAATGCCTCTGACATCTGTCGCAAGAGACCTTGAACGTCTTGAGAGACGATCTGCAGACGCACGGTGCGCTCGACGCCCTCAGGTGTGGTTTGCACTGTCCACTCGACATCGATCTTTCGTCCCTGATCCACGTCAAAGGCCCGCTCGCAATCGGCTTTGTGAATCGTGATCCCGCGCCCGCGCGTGATAAAGCCCACGATCGGATCTCCCGGAATCGGGGCACAACATTTTCCGAAACGAACGAGCATGTCGTCGAGACCATCGACACGAATGATCGACTTCGTGCGCTTCGCACGATCGGTCGCCCGCTCGACGATTCTCTGCATGAAGTTTTTCTTCTCTTCTTCAACCGGCTTGGCGCCCGGGAAGAATTTCTCGACGATCTCTTTCGGAGTCGCTTTGCCGTAACCGACGACGACATAAAGATCTTCGGCGTTCGTGACACCCACGGATTTAAAAATCTCGGCGGTCTCTTGGCTCTCTTTGAGAGCCTTCGCCATGTTGTGACCGAATTTCCGGAATTCTTTTTCGAGAATGCCTTCGCCGATTTCACGAGCGCGTTTTCGCTCCTCATTCTTAACGTAGAGACGAATTTTCGATTTCGCTCGTGGAGTGACGCAGATCTTGAGCCAATCTTTCGATGGGTGTTGGTTCTGCGACGTTTGCACTTCGACGGTATCGCCTGATTTCAGGCGAGTCTTCAGCGGGACTTGGCGTCCGTTGATCTTACCGCCGACCGTGTGAGAACCGACGTCGGTGTGAACTGCGTAGGCGAAGTCGAGAACAGTCGCTCCGTCCGGAAGTTCTCGTACATCCCCCTTCGGAGTGAAGACGTAGATTTCGCGCTCGAATAAGTCGGTCTTGACCGTTTCTAAGAACTCGTTCGGATTACCGACTTGTTGATGGAGCGAAACGAGATCACGAAGCCAGTTGATGACTTGCTCTTGATCGGTCTTCTCTTGCGAAGCACCTTCTTTGTACTTCCAGTGGGCGGCGATCCCGCGCTCGGCGATCAAATGCATATCGAGAGTGCGAATCTGAATCTCGATTCGTTCTCCGCCGGGCCCGATCACCGTCGTGTGAAGCGAACGGTAGTTATTCACCTTCGGCATGGCGATGAAATCTTTGAAGCGGCCCGGAATCGGCTTCCAGAGATGGTGAACGTGGCCGAGAACTTCGTAGCACTCGCTGATACTGCCGACGACCACCCGGAAAGCGAGCACATCATACAGCTGCTCGTAATCCATCTGGCGATTCGCCATCTTTTTGTAGATCGAGTACAAGTGCTTCGGGCGCCCGTAAACTTCGAATTTTGATTTCGTGTGCGCGGTGAGTTCGTCGACGAGAAGTTTCTTCGTCGATTCGATGTATCGCTCGCGCTCGGCCTTCTTCATCGAAACTTTTTCGGCGAGCTGGTAGTAAGCGTCTGGCAGAGAGTAACGGAACGAAAGATCTTCGAGCTCGATCTTCATCGACATGATACCGAGGCGGCCCGCGAGAGGCGCGTAAATGTCGAGGGTCTCTTGAGCGATGCGTGCCTGTTTCTCCGGCGCCATGTGCGTGAGAGTTCGCATGTTGTGCAAACGGTCCGCGAGTTTCACGAGGATGACGCGAACGTCTTTACCCATCGCGACGATCATCTTGCGAATGTTCTCGCCCTGCTTCTCGTGCGTATTGCGAAACGACATCTTCGAGATTTTCGTAACGCCATCGACGAGTTCGGCGACCGGCTTTCCGAAGTTCTTTTCGATTTCTTCGAGAGTCGCGTGCGTATCTTCGACGGTGTCATGGAGA
>CAJYIL010000301.1 GCA_913774795.1 Pseudobdellovibrionaceae bacterium | reverse complement strand
CAATCCCTGAACCGTTGTCGGTTACGCGAACGCGTCGCCCGCCTTGATCGTACTCGACTTCGATACTCGTCGCGCCGGCGTCGATCGAATTTTCGACGAGCTCTTTCACAAGGTGCGCGGGGCGTTCGACGACCTCGCCGGCCGCGATTTGATCAATGACATCCGAAGGAAGAATTTGAATACGAGACGACATGAACCCGGAAAATTAGTCGACGTTCCGGAGAGTGTCCAGCGGCGGGTCACCGTCAGAACCTATATGTTGCAGTTCACTGTGGTTTTTTGAGCTCCGCGATCAATTCGTCGAGGCCCGCTTCCGTAGCCGACGTCTCAACGATCAACTGTTCGCCCCGAACGACCTCCGTGTGATCGAAGTAGAGCTGCATGAGGTAGCCCGCGAGCGCATAGGCCACTAAATTCGCGTACGGTTTCAAAGCGCGCGCGAAGTCGACCTCTCGCTGAGTGCCGTAGGCTCGCCTCAATGCTTCCATTTCGCCGCGCACACCGTGATCGAGAACTCGCGAAAGAAGATCGCGCGAGATTTCTCGATCTTTAAAAAACAAAACGCGCTCGGGAAGTTTCGCCATCACACGCTGCTGAGCTTTTTTGATGAGCGATGTTTCAACGTCGGGTACGACGCTTTTGATTCCGTTTTGCAGCATCGCGCGTTCAGCCCAAGCTTGCACGTATCGGTCGCCGTTTTTGAGTAGGCCGAAAAGATCGAGCGCCTGCCATCTCGGAGAAACCAAAAGGAGATGCAAATCGCCCGCAAGCTGCGACGGCTCACGATCTCGAAGCCGAGACTCGATCATCGAGAGCTTCCAGCGCTTGACGAGACCGAGCTCAGATTTAACGTTTTTAATCGTTCGACCTTTCAGAAGAAGACCGCGCGTCTCGACGTCAATGCGTTCGAGGGTTGGAAGGAAGATGTCACGACAAACGCTCTGCGATTTCGCACTGAACGGAAGAAACAGGATCAAAATGAGGAAAGCGGACGCCAATCTCATTTCAGAGTGAGAGATTCGATTTCATTCAGTTGCGCGTGAATGTGCGCAATCGACTTCCTGAGTTTTGCGACCTGAAATTGATTCAAGGCGATCTTTGTGCCGACCGAGAGTCCGGCTCCCGCCAAGAGAATGGCTCCGACTCCCGCCACTCCGCCGGCCGCTCGAAGTCCGAGCTTCCCAAAGAAGTTCACGATGACGAGAGTCGATTTCGACATGTACAGCGAAGGAACGAGAAGCACACCGCCCGCAATCAAAAAGCCAAAGCCTGTTTTGGTCATGACGATTTCGACTGACTTCCCGTGATTGGTCGCGGAATAGCTTTGGGCCTGAGCGAGTGCCGCATCTAAGTTTTCGAGATACGCGCGGTAAGCTTCGAGAGTCTCTTTACGCTCGTTCGGATCCATCGCGCGCAAGCGTTCGGCGAAAGCCGCAGGCGTCAGTGATGTCATTTGCGCGGCGGGATTCACGATTTGGGCGTGGGCCGCAAAAGGGTGAGCAGTCAAAGCCATCGCAACGATCAAAGCGGTCTTCATAAAACTCTCTCCAGTCGCCCCACTCAACTGCAGCGCACGTACCAAGAAAGAGCTCGCGATAAAGAGAGAGCGCGCAAGCCCCCAATGTCAAAGACTTGGACAACCCTAGAATTGTTGCTGAATCGAAAGGAGTGCCATCTTTTCTGATTTCTTCTCGAGATGATACTTTCCCTCGAGACGAACGGCGAATTTGCCGACTTTGACAGCACCCGCAAGCGCGATCGAGGCGCCGAAATCCAAGCGCGAGAGACTTTTGATTTCGCCTCCGCTCGTCACGTTGAACGTTGAAAATTTAAGGAGCGGTCCAAGTCCGAAAGTGATCATCGCCTTATCGCGATTGAAGAACGGATAAAGGAGAAGGGCGTCACCGTAAATTAAAAAGCCGCTCGGTTTCGTCGACGACAGAGGTGTGTAATACGACGGAGCGCCGTAATGAAGAGCGAGATTCAGGTCGAGAACTGGCCCGGTCAGAAGAAGATCAGGACCGGTAAATTTGAGGCCGTAGACGAGGAGAGTTTCTTTCGAGTCGACGCCCGAGATGTCTTCATTGAACTCGGTCGCTCCGACGAGAACGCCGACGTACTTCGTGAAGAAGATCGGAAGCGATTCGTCGACAAAAGGCTTTTTCTCGCGATCTCGACCGCGCGACTTCTTTGATGATCCGCGCTTGTGGTCGCGCTTCTTGGAAGCGCCCTCAACTTGAACATCGATATCGGCGATCCAGCCAACAATCGCGCCCGCAGCCACCTTGTGGAATTTGGCGTAGTCGCCGATGGTCCCGCTCGAAACGCGAACTCGATCGCCACGACGAAGATTTCCCAGAACATCTGCATCGAAATCGGCTTTGGAGTAGACCATCGCGCCGTCGGTTCGAACGATCGCGGCTACACCCGCGTTTCGCTGACCGGCTGGCTTGGACGCCGCCGCCGCCTTTGCGGGGCGCGGAGATCGAGCGCGCGTTCCGTTTGCGCCGAGCTCTTCACCGCTTGCGGTGACAGCCATCAGCAAACTGAGAGTGAGCGAGAGTGCGAGTGCCGTCACCCGAATCGCATTCCCCACACACGTGTGAAAGCCTCGGTCACAATTTTCGTTGTCATTTTCGATTGGCCCACGCGGCGATCTTCGAAAACGATCGGCACTTCGACACCTTTGCACCCAGCTCTCAACGCTCGGTATTTGAGTTCGATCTGGAAGCTGTAGCCGTTCGACTTCACCTGATCGAGATCGATTTTTTGCAGAGTTTCTTTTGTCCAGGCGTTGAAGCCCCCGGTCCAGTCCGCGAGCGGATAACCAAGAATGGTGCGCGTGTAGAACGAGCCCCCGCGCGATATGAACTTGCGGCCCAAGCCCCAATTGATCGTGCGTCCATCATGAACCCAGCGTGAGCCGACGACGAAGTCGTGAGTCTCAATGGCTTTCAGAATTTTCACGAGATCTTCGGGCCGATGCGAGAAGTCGGCGTCCATTTCGACGATGACATCGTAACCATTCTCGAGTCCCCACTTGAAGCCTGCGATGTATGCACGGCCCAAGCCCTCTTTACCCGCTCTCGAAAGGAGATGAAGTCTGACCGAATCGGCTTGCAGGCGCTTGACGATCTCGCCTGTTCCGTCAGGAGAATTATCGTCAATGACGAGAATGTGTGTCTCGCTCCCCGTGACACCGAGGACTGCGGTGACGATCGCTTCGATATTCTCTTTTTCATTGTACGTCGGGATGCAGACTAAGGACTTCATGATGGCCCAAAGCCTAGCCCGGGCCCCCGTGAGAGTTAAGCTTTTTTGCGGATCAGCACAGGCAGTTTCGGCGGCGGCGCGAAGACCGACAGAGGATCTTCAGCTTTTTCCTGATAGTGCGCCTTCACCCTTTGCGCGGCGAGCTCGGGTTTCTTTTTGTACAGAATGGGGTCAAAGCCACACTTCGCGCACGCAATCGACATTCTCCACCGGAAAACGACGAACAGTTCCGCCGTCACGACCGCGATGACGAAAAAGACGACGAGTCTTGGATCAAAGTCCTGCCAAACGATGAAGCTGAGAAGCGCGCTTGCAAGCAAGCTCAAACCGATGTCGGTCGCGGAGACGTGGCGCTTGCGATAGACCGTGCGCTCCGAGCGACAGAACGCGCAGAAACACGAATTCGAACGTTTTCTCATCTCTTGATTGTGCAACGCGCAGGCTCGCTTAAAAAGACCAGTCTTCGAACTCCGATTCTCGAGCAAGCTAGACCACGCAACGATTTCAAACTTGTTTCGGAATCGCCCGAACTCCCCTAGACTTGAAAGAAACCTCACTTCGAAGGATGAACAGGATGTTCAGACAGCTTCTAGTTGCTCTCGCGGGAGTCTCGCTCATCGGCTCGGTTTCGAAAGCCGCGATCGACGATGATTCGAGTGACATGAATTACGACGCGATCGTTGACCAGTTGAACAAAGAGAACGCGACGACCCTGCGTGCGCAACAACCGGCCGCGAAGTCGAGTTCACTTGACTCAGTCGTTATGCATGGCGGTCTCGGTTACGCAAACTTCGTTCAAGGTTTGACGTTCGATGACGGAACGACAACGACGCTCAACCAACGCGGAATCCAAGCGGCGCTTGGGATCGATTTGTTTTCGCCGAACTGGATGTCGGAAGGAACGTTCCGGACATTCGCGGAAGACGGCGACGGAAAAATTCGTTCTTCGGTCCACGAGTTCGAACTCAAACTCTTGCACAAAGATCGCATCGCCGCTTCGCGCTTCGGTTACCGCGCAGGCCTCGGATTGACAGGTCGCTATCTCACGGTCAAACGCAAAGATTTGCCTGAGCAGTCGTACACGACGCCAACATCCGTTTTAACAGCGGGTGGCGATTTGTTCGTGAACGATCGGCTTTCGATCGGCGCCGACATCAACATGCGGAATTCGTTGATCGGCGAAACGATCGATCACAATTCCTACGACATGACTTTGCGCGTGGACGCTCACTTTTGATGTTGGTCACGATCTTCGCGGCCAGCGCGTTTATCCTCGCTTTGAGTCTCGTGTTCCAGGTCATCGAGCGACGCGTGCGTTCTCGTCGTTTCGCTTCGCTTGAGTTGAAACCCAACTGTTTGCTCACCCGCTACCCGATCGTTTTCGTTTCGGGACCGCGAACGGTGTTTCGCATTTTCGAACACTGGAATTCGGTGCCGCTTTATCTTCGTGAGCACGGCTACGAAGTCTACGTCATTGAACCGAGCGGCACTCGTCGCGAGCAGCGCACGGCGAGCGTTCTCAGTGCGGTTCAATCGCTCGGCCGCTGCCACTTGATCGCCGATGGCAGTCTTGAAGAAGACCTCGAGAACATCGCCTCGCTTCGACCGCTCGGAGTGGCCAGCTTCACGGTCGTGAAAACGCCCGATCGTAAGCGCTACGACGTCGCTCGCGAATCTTCCATCAGCGCACGCGATTTGAAGCCGTCACTCGTGGACGTCTTCATGATCCAAGGCTCGGCCGGCGGAGGGTGGATGAACACCACCCGACTCGTTTTGTTGATGGCCCACAATTTCTTGATCCAGCGGCGCTCGCAGTTTGTTCACCCGTTCGAGACCGCTGAAGTTTCGATCGGATCATTCGGTAGCGAAGCGCGCTTTCTCGATCTTGCGATTCGCCTCGCCGAGCGCGATGTCAGTGGCTCAACCGAATGATGGCGCCGACGCATCTCTCTGAACTTCCTCATCTCGTCGTCCGCATGCTCAAAGATCCCTTGGGCACCGTTCGTCGCCCTCTCGACTTCTCGTGGCCCTTGATCGTCGCTTTGCTCGCCGGCTGCGCGCTCATCTCGGGTGCGGTCGCTGGCGCAATCTCGCGTTCGTTTTTCGACTTTCTCGTCGGCATCGCGATCTTTCCGATCACGTCCGTGATCACGGCGACGGTCTTTGGTTTTTTCATTTACTACTTCTTTTCGCTCTTCCAATCGACGTTTCTCGATTTCCGGAGACTCATGTCGCTGGTGAGCGTTGCGGTCGTACCTTACTTTCTGTTTCACTCCGTCAGCACCTACCTGCCTCCCATCGATCTCCTGGGATTTGCATTCACATGTGTGTTGCTGATCGTGGGCCTAGTTGAACAGTTTGGCCTCCCCCGCCGCCTCTGCTCTCAGCTCGTCGGCTCCTTAGGGCTTGTGTTCTTCGTCGTCTGGATCGTCTCCCAGATTCGAAACGCCGGGACATTGTAAACTGTTCCGTTGCGCCTAGGTCCGTCCCCGTGCGAATGTCGCCGATTTCGAGGGAGATCAAATGAAATCAGTTTTAGCCTTTTCGCTCTTGTTCACGATGCACGCTCAAGCTGCGCCTGATTGCGCGCAAGAAGCCGTGACGGTAGCAAAGACGAGCTCGCGTGGTTCGACTCTCGTGGGCCTTCAGCGCTTCGACGCCGGCCGTGACTACCTTGTCGGTTATGAGGTCGCGATCGAGAACCAATCGAACGGCCGCGTTGACGCCTTTCGGATCATCTTAATGAGCAGCGACTGTTCAGTCGTCTCGGTCAAACCAGCGCTCTAATAATTCAAAACCGATTTTACGTTGGTCAGGGCGTTGAGGCCCGGCAAGTTAATCAAGACGGTGCAGCCTTCAATGCTGTACCCGGCCCGGCGACACAAGTTCATCGAAGCTTGCAGCGTCCCGCCGGTCGCCAAGACATCGTCGAAAATGAGAACGCGCCCAGTTCCGGGCGCAATTTCGAGTGTCGCTTCACCGTATTCGAGTTTGTAACTCTCGGCATGGACCGGCGGAGGAAGTTTTCCGGCTTTGCGGAGCGGAATGAATCCTTTGCCGTGAACTCCGGCCGCTAAGGCCGCAAGGATAAATCCTCTCGACTCAATTCCGACGAAGGCATCGACGCGCGAGAGGTCAAACGGCGCGACCATCTTGTCTGCGGTCTGCACGTCCTGCCGCCCGACGTCGCGACGCTGCTGGACAAGCCGATCGCCGACGTGCTGACCGCGCGCGGCAACGGCATGGTGCTGTGGCTGGGCGGCCTGGTCGGTCTGTGGACGTCGGCGGCTTCGTGGAGACGATCCGCGACATCTTCCACCGCGCCTATGGGGTGAAGGCGACCGCGCCGTTCTGGAAATCGCGCCTGTCGTCGTCGGGTATCATCATCCTGTCGGTGATCGTCGTGCTGCTGTCGTTCATCACGCAGGGGTTGCTGACCGCCGCCGAACAGTTCGTCTATCGCCTGCTGCCCTTCGCGCAGGGGTGGGTGGGGCTGATCGGCCTGTCGCGGATGGTCCCCGGCGCGATCATGTTCGGCGCGCTGTACATGCTGTTCTTCTCCGTCACGCCATCCAAATATCGCAACAGCGACTGCCGCAAATGGCCGGGCGCGCTGTTCACGACCGTCTGGTGGGTCAGCATGACGGCGGGCCTGCCCTGGGCGCTGTCGCTGCTGGGCGGATACGATATGACCTATGGTAGCCTTGCGGGCGTTGTCGTGATGCTGCTCTTCTTCTATCTGATCGGGCTTGGCGTGGTTTTCGGTGCGCATCTCAACGCCGCACTGGCGGAACCGCCCGAGACGACGCTAAACGGCGGAGACGCCGCAACGGCATAGAAGAGCAAGGGTCAGGTCAGCGTGAACGGATTGATGGCGGGAAAGCGCGGGCTCATCATGGGCCTCGCCAACGACAAGTCGCTGGCCTGGGGCATCGCGAAGCAGTTGAGCGAGGCGGGGGCCGAACTCGCCTTCTCCTACCAGGGCGCAGCGATGGAAAAGCGGGTGCGCCCGCTCGCGGAGCAGCTGGGCGTCGCCCGCCTGTTCGACTGCGACGTGGGCGACATGGCGGCGCTGGACGCGACGTTCGACGCGCTGAAGGCGGAATGGCCGACGATCGACTTCGTCGTCCACGCGATCGGCTTTTCCGACAAGTCGCAGCTGCGCGGCCGTTATTACGACACGACGCTCGACAATTTCCTGATGACGATGAACATCTCCGCCTATTCGCTGGTCGCGGTGGCGAAGCGCGCGCGGGAGATGATGCCCGATGGCGGCGCGTTGCGGGAGCGACACGGCCTCGCGGTCGAGCTGCTCGACAAGGGCATCGCTTCGAAAACGATGGCCACCGGCGGCGGCCACGCGTCGTCGATCAAAACCCCATCCGGGTCGACGCGCCGGGCCGGGCCGCCACCTCGGCCTGCAACCGCGCGACAAGGTCTGCCGTATCGGTGGCGGGCCAGTGCCTTAATTGCCGCGCGACCACCGCGAAGTCGCCGGGCGTCAGTCCCGCCGCTGCCGCGCGCCAGCGTGACGAACCGGGTCATGTTGTGGTCCGCATCCGCGATGGCGGTCGCCAGCAGGTCGAGGCCGTACAGCGCGGCGGCGCCCGGCGGGGCGAGCGCGGCGACGGCGGGATCGCGCTGTTCGGCGACGAAGGCGGCGGCGCCCGCCGTGTCGGGATAGGCGACGGGGCCGATGCCGTGCGCGCGCAGCCAGTGGCGGCACTGGCCCAGCGCCTGCGGGTGGCTCATCGCCTGCCGCACGCCCGCCATCGGCCCGCAGCCGATCAGCGCGTGGCGGATCGGCAGGAAATGCTCGCCGGTGATGAC
>CAJYIL010000300.1 GCA_913774795.1 Pseudobdellovibrionaceae bacterium | reverse complement strand
CCCCACACCAAAGATATGAAAATCGTCGAAGCGGAGCGCTCCGATCAATTGCGCACGCGCGTTTGGTTTCTGCAGGCGCTCGTTCAATCGCAACTTTTTAAGGAACTTCCGAGCGAAGCACTCGATGCGATTCTTCTTGCGGGAGTGGAGCAGCGATTCGCTGCTGGAACGAAGGTCATCCAAGAAGGCGAAGAGGCCGATGCCTGTTACTTCATGGTTCAGGGGCGCGCGTCGGTGACGCAAAAGTTCAAGGCGGTCGCCAAGGTTAACGCGGGCGACGCCTTTGGCGAAATCTCGATCTTATTCCCGGGAACTTTGCGAACGGCGACGGTCACAGCTGATACCGATCTTCTCACGATCCGCATCGATCGCGACCGATTCTGGAAATTGTTGAAAGCCCACTTGCCTCTGGCGCTCGAGATCGAGCGCCTCGGATTGCGCCGATTGAAGTCGGATCAGAAACGCGCTTAAGTTCCGCGCGGGTGACCGTCGACCCGGAATTGGAAGAGGAAATACGGCGAAATGCAAACGCCTCGCTTTTGATCCACACCTTCGGCGCAGATGTAGTCATCGCGACACGGATTTTGTTGATCGCATCCGCGCATGCCAACGGGCATCGAGTACGTCTTAAGACATTCGCCAAAGTTGTGTTTACCGACGCATTGGTTGAAGCCTGGCTTTGATGCGGGCAACAGGCCGCACGCGGATTCTGACGGCATTCCGTCGCATGTGGATTTCATGCGAACGCTGCCGTTCAAGAAGCCGCCCGTTTTCGTTCCCGGATCTTGTGATTGCGGCGAGCACATCCAGTTCACAGGATCAGCTACGGTGCGCTTCGAGAGGCGAACGTATTTGTCGACGCCAAACGCTGTCGTCGTGATTTTGCCGAATTCACACGGATCACCGATCTCTTGTTTTGCCGGATTCGTACAGATTCCGAGTCCCGAATCTTTATCTGAAAGAGCTTTACACGCGAGACCTGAGCCGCATGTCCAGCTCGCGAATGACGGATCGTTCCCGAGAGAGCAGTGCGCGCCCCAGCCATTTGTGAGGCCCGTGTTCGCGATTTTCGCCGTCGGCGATCGAGAGGCCGCGATGAGAATCCGCGCGAGTAGTCGATCTGGCCCGATCCCGTCGCAAGTTGAGCGACGACTTCGTGCCGGCGAGGCAGATCGCCCATGAAGTGCGCCGAGCCGGGTAGGAAAACCGAGTTTCCTGGATATTTTCCGTAAGGATCGCGGCCGGTGAAGTGGAATCCGCCGATCGCTCGTGTTTGGTGACAACCGACGCACGTCGAATCATTCAAACGCCGTTCGAGGCCGGCTTGTGATTTTACGATCTCAAGCTCAGAGTACGAAATCTCTTTAAGTTCATCAGGCTTGAACATTCCGAAGAACAAGCGATTCGCGGAGCGACCAATTCCTCCCGGCGAAATCGAGATGGCCTTTTTCGCCAAGAATTTTTCGGGGATCAAAAAAGTGCCTTTGTCGATGGCGCGCAAGTTTCCCCGCACCCATGTCTTGAGCTCAGAGAGGAGGGCCGGATCAGCGAGAAGTTTGTCGCGATCGACTTCGTTCTCGAGCGTATTTGCGACGAGTTTACCATCTGCTCCGCGTTTGAACGCGCGTAGGAGGTAAAAAGCTTGGCCACCGAAATCAGGACGTCCTGACGCCGCGACGCGCGCCATTTGAAGGTTGATCTCGAGATCCTTTAACGATGAGCGATCCAAGAATTTCTCATCGAGCGGACCGCCGTTGACGAGAGATTCATCCGTCGCTGTCTCGGTCGAAACTTTCAGCCAAGCGGTCGCTAGATCGGCACACGATTTTTCGCCCGCGCGTGCGTTCATGATGAGGTTGATCGTCATCGGAAGCCGTGACGTCACCGGAGCCCCTTTGTCGGTCACACTGTAGGCCAAGCGGTAGATGAACCGCGTTTCGCCGCAGCGGTTTCCGGTCTTGTAGCCTTGATCCATCCGGTTCACGACGCCAACGAGCGCGAAGCGCGCCCGACCGTTCGAGAGATAAGCCGTGTCGAAAGGGCGACCGCCCAGCTGGTTGTTCGCTTTGAATGTCGCCATGTCGGTCGAGATCGTATCGAAAACGGATTTAAGTCGCTTCGAAAGACCATCGTTCGATTCGACGCCGATCTTTTGTTTTCCATCTACCAGATCCGAGATTGCGAAGCCGCGTTTCTCGAGTGCTTTCAAGACGACCGAGTTTGTGATGGCGAGGCCGTCTTGAAGTTCGGCCGCGTGGGCAGAGGCCGTTAAAAAAAGTGATGCAAGAATCGCGAGACGGATCACAACCCCTCCGCCTTCAACGCCTGATAGCCACGAATGAAGTGCATGTAGTCTTGGGCGAGTGTCGAGGCATTCAACGATTCGCGGCCTTCGATTTTGCAAGCGTGCGAGTCGCACGTCATTTTGCCGGTGCATGAGCGAATATCACACTTGAGTTGTGGAGCATTGACTTCGAAGGCGACGCGAATGTTTCCGCGGTTCGACGAGATTTCTTCAAGAGCGGCATGACACTCGTTGGTCTTCACGCGGTCCTTGTAGACCGGGCAGAGGTAATCCTTGGCGACGGCTTTGAAATCTTCAATCGAAGATGTTGGCGTTAGCGACTTCTCCGAAACATAACCGTACAACGCGAGCGCCATGCGCTTCTCGCAATCCTTCATCTCGCCTTGGCAGAAGAAGTGGTAATGCGAAAGCATCGGGCCTGAGAAGTTACCCCAGTGACCATTGTAAGGAGAGAAAGCCGGATGCATGCGGATGCAACCGCCCTGCTCACAACCGACTTCAAACTCCGGATTGGATTTCGCCCACGCCGCTGACGGAGCTTTCGTCTCGTCGTAGACATAAAAGTGTCCATCGGAGTGAAGGCGTTCAAAGCGTGTCCCGGTGAATGAGCCCGCAACTGCGATTCCCCATTTCTTCGAGAGGTCTTGGGCCATCAACCAGCCGCTATTGCAGCCGTGAATCCACGCGAACGCGAGAGGAAGAAAACGAGATTTCAATTCGCCGACGATCGGTTGAAACGTGTCGAAGCGAAAGCCCAGGCCATCGGATTGGGTTCCGAGCGACGGCGAGTTGTGGCCGTAGATGTCGAGCGACTGAATCTTCGCGAACTTCATCATCTCTTTGGTCGCAACCGTCGTCTCGAGATTGACGTTGTTCGAAGTCACAAACTTCCATCCCCACGCCTTTAAGTTCTCTTCGTTCGCGAGAACTTTCGGGAGTGGTTTTTTCTGCTCCGCGAGTTTGTTTTCGTCTTTGCTGAGTTCAAGAACTGTGATCAGAACGATTTGGTCCTTGGGAAAGTTGCGATGATAGAGCATCGCGGTCGTGCGCGCAGCTTGCTGGGGTTGAATGCCGAGATTCGAGCCGCGCCCCGAAAGCAGAATGCGAACAGGTTTCGCGGGATCGAGCGGCCCCTGCCACGGCGGAGTCGCGACAAGGTACGCTTGAGAAACCGATGAAATGATGAGAGCGGCGAGCGCCAAGCAAAAGCGAATCATGCCTTCTTCGCCTTTGCGATTTTCACGATCGCGGAGCGCGGAGCGGTCACCAAGAAATTATGAACATAGTTGCCGGCCTTCGAGATGACTTTGATCTCGACATTCTTTTCGCCCGCAGCGATTCGTTGAAGCTGGGATTGCGTAATGGCGACGGCGTGAGTGTGCGTTTTTAAATTCGCGGTATTTAAACCTGACGATTTGATAAACGATGCGAATTGGGCGACATCATAAGAGTTTTGGTCAACCGCACTTGTCGTGACGACGATACCGGCGGCCGGCTGCTCGATCAATGCTTTCACCGGAATTGAAATCGTATGGAAATGCTCGAAGAAAGGCGTGTCATGCGACTCCGCAAAGACTTCGGATTCGTGTACCAGGCACGTGACCGAAGTGTCGCTGACGAGCTTCTGACCACGGCGGCCGCGCTGAACTTTGATGAGCGCCGATTGGGGTGCGGTGAAGAAGAAATCGTGAGCCGGATTTCCCTTCGGAGTTTTGACGGCGATCTTCACTTCTTTTTCGCCGAGAGCGATTCGATCAAGTTCTTCAGGAGTGAAAGTAACGGCGTGCGAGTGAGTTTTAAGAGCTGCACTCAAGCCAGTTTCTTTGATGAATTGGTCAAAGGCGGCGAGATCCAACGAGCCTTGATCCAACGTCGTTGTACGAACCGTCAGACCTTCTTTCGGAGGCAAAATCAGAGATGAAACCGGAATGGCGAGTTGGTGATGATGCTCGTAACGCGTGTAGCCTGTCGCCTCCGTCGAAATTTCATCGAGTTTGTTGATGCAAGCGAGTTCTTTCGGAGTGCCGGTGTCTTTCGCAAGCACGGCCTGGGCGTCCCGGATAGACAGAAGAGTTCCGCTCGCAAGTGCAGAGAGAACGAAGAGACGACGATTCATGGGCGATCCTCCGGGATTCGATTTTTAGATCGATCCAGGAGGAGCAAAGGTGAGACCACAAAAATAAGAGGCCATATCAACCGAGTTTGATTTGGATCAAGGAACGACGCTTAGAAGCCGCGAATTGCCGGAGATGTTCAAGGCTTAAACACAGTCGGCAGTCGAATGCGGGCAATCGTTTTCAGTCCCGAGTTCGATTTGAATTGTCGAGTGCTCGATCCCGAACTTTTCGCTGAGGGCGGCATTCAAGCTAAACAAAAATCCATCATCGGTGCCGTTGGGCCTAACGAGGTGGGCGGTGAGCGCGGTTTGTGAAGTGCTCAGCGCCCAGATATGAAGATGATGAACGTGCGTGACGCCCGGTTGGGATCGCAAAAATGTTTCGACTTCGGAGGTCTCGATGCCGCCAGGCACCCCAGCTAACGCGAGAGCGACCGAGTCTTTTAGAAGCCCCCATGTTCCCCAGATGATGACGAGCCCGATAACGATTGAGGTCACGGGGTCAATCCACGCGTAGCCGGTCTTCAAAATGGCGAAACCGGCAATGACGACACCGAGTGAGACGAGAGCGTCTGCCACCATGTGCAAGAACGCTCCGCGAATGTTGAGATCGTCTTTGGAGCCCGAAGCGAAAAGCGCCGCCGTAACACCGTTGATGATGATCCCCACCGCTGCGACCGTCATCACGACGCCGCTATTCACCGGAGCCGGATCGTTCAAGCGCATAATCGCTTCCCAGAGAATGCCGCCGACGGCGACGAGCAGAACAACCGCGTTCATGACGGCGGCGAGAATTGATGAGCTTCTGAATCCGTAAGTGAATTGCGCCGTCGGACGACGACGCGCCAGCCATGTTGCGAACCACGCTAAGACGAGTGCGAGCACGTCGCTGAGGTTGTGGCCAGCGTCGGAGAGTAGCGCGAGCGAGTTCGAGATGAATCCGTAGAAGCCTTCAATCGCGACGAATACGAGATTCAGCGCGATGCCGATCGCGAACGCTCGACCGAAGGATTTGGGAGCGTGATGGTGATGCCCGAAAAGGCCATGCGAATGATCATGGTCGTGCCCGTGGTCATGTCCATGGCCTGCACCATGATCGTGCCCGTGATGCTCATCATGGGTATGATCATGATGGTCATGTGAGTGTTCGTGATCTAGTTTTCGAGATGTTTTTTCATCGGTGGACATAGACCTAATATACACGTTCTGGCCACGAACGACCATCTCTTGGTGGGTCCCCGAAGGCCGTCTGACTTCGGCGGTGCAACTGAACCATAACGAGAAGTTCAGCCTCTTTACCGACGGGCAAGTCCGCGAGTGGACTTTTTCTTTTTTGCCTAGTGCATTTCTTTTGGCGTCGTTTCGCACCCGTGACCAAACTCGTCGCCGTTGCTTGCAACTCCTTCCTCAGAATTCTTTGATTTTCGATGAGCCGCTTCGAGTTCGCGCTCGCGTGTGGCGTGACGCTTGCGATGGTTGATCTGCGGGATCGGCGATGGCGTGGGGCTTCGCTGAATAGAACGGGCACTTTGACACTAAAGAGGACCAACAAAGTGAAGCAGTTGACATCAAATCTGACGTCTCATCTCACAACGATCGCAGCCTTACTCGCGCTTTCAGCGTGCGCACCGGCGCGTTCAAACTCTGGCTTCATCGCCGGTGATTCATCGTTTGGCGCACACGCCACGAGCGATCCGGTCATCCTAGCTCCAGCAGCGAAGCCTTTGGAAACCGCAGGTTCAGACTCAGCGGGGGCACGTGAGCCCGACATCGTCGTGACGGCGCCACGCGCTGATGCACCGACGCCGACGCCGACGAACGCGCCGGCCACAGCGAACGCGAAACCAGCGGCACCGACGAACGCCCAACCGTCGACTGCTAACGTGAAGCCAGTGGCTCCGACCAACTCCGCGAAGCCAACAAACTCACCGTCGGCGAACGCGAAACCTGCCGCGCCGACACCGAAGCCGAAGCCAGAGATTCTTCCCGAGAACAAGCTTCCTGCCCCAGCTTGGGCGAAGATGTCGAGTAGCGATAAGTGGTCGCGTATGACCATCAAAGCTCTCGAGGAGCTTGGTGGCGACATGTTAAAGGCCGATTTGATCGACGCTCGCCAATTCTGCCCGCGGTACCACCGCCTGAACGAACAAGACCGTAAAAAAGTATTTTTACAGCTCATCTCGTCGATGGCGAAGTTCGAAAGCGATTTCGACATCGACACGACTTATACCGAAGATATGAAAGACGACGACTCCACGGCTATCATCAGCCGTGGGCTTCTTCAGATTTCGAAGACAAGCGCCAATCTTTATGGCTGCAACATCGAGAAAGCTCGCGAACTCGAAACCGCCGAGACCAACATTCGTTGCGGTGTGCGTATCATGAATACGCTGATTTCAAAGTACAAAGCCATTCACGGGCTCCAGGACGTGCCGAACGTCAAAGAACTCCGCAATCCGTACCGCGGAGCTGCCCGCTATTGGAGCGTTCTTCGCCGAAACAAGAAGGATCTATTGATCCGTTCTTCAGTTCAATCGCTTGAAGTTTGCAAAAACTGATTAAGGTTCTATGAAGAGACCGGAGAAACTTAAAGGCCGGTCTCGACGCGATTTCGCGAGTCGTTGATCGATCGATCCGACTGCAAATCGTAAGGATCTCGATCGAGTTGGCGCATCGAAGCTTCTGAGGCAAGTCTCGGAAAAGTCTTCAGGGGAGAGCGAAGAGCGAGGCCCAAGACCGTCACCGCGAACAGGATGAGCAAGAGCAGCTCCCAAGAGGGTAATTCCATGCGCTCGCTTAAGCTTCGAGAAGGATTTCGCTTTTCTTCGCTCATAAAAATCCTTTGAAAAACGAGTCGGTCCGATGTCGATTCCGGTACTCAAGACTACAAATCACGAGCCAACATCTGGGCCATCGAAGGGCGTCCTAACGCAAAATTCAGGTATGTGTAGAGGGAAGTCGTTGTCTTACGCGCAGTAAAAGGGTGACATGATGAGACTCAAGTAGTTAAACCGACCCTTTTCGCATCTAGGTGGCACTTTAAATGAAGGTTATGGTCGTTGAGGACGAAAGCGATATCCGCGAAATCCTCAAGAATTTGCTCGAAGAAGAAGGATTCCAGGTCGTCACGCTCGACAACGGAATGAATCTTCTCGAAGAACTTAACTCGAATCGTCCAGATCTCCTTCTCCTCGATCAAATTCTCCCGGGCAAAACCGGCGTCGAGGCTGTTCGCGAAGTTCGCTCGTCGCAGACGTTTGGTCGCCTTCCGATCATCATGGTGACGGGACTTTCCGGCGAAGAAGATAAAGTTCATGCTCTCGATATCGGCGCTGACGATTACGTCACCAAACCGTTTTATCCAAAAGAACTCGCCGCGCGGATCAAGGCTCTCGCGCGTCGCTCGGATGGGACATCGGCGGTTGAAGCTGTTCCCACAGCGCCTGCGAAATCAGCGGAAACAAAAATCTCTCGAGACGGTTTGCTCATCGACTTCTCCGCTCACCGCGTGACGATTGACGGAGCCGAGATTGCGCTCACTTTAACTGAGTTCAAAATCTTGAGCGAGTTGCTCAAGCAGGCCGGTCAGGTTCTCACGCGAGAGAAATTGCGCGAACGTGCTCTCGGGAATCTCAATGTGACCGACCGAACGATTGATGTGCATATGGCCTCGCTCCGTAAGAAGCTCGGTACGATCGGCAATCAAATCGAAACAGTGCGAGGAGTCGGGTACCGCTTTACCGACCGCGCCAACTAACAGTTAGCCAGTCTCAAAACGGCAGGCCGGGGCCCTGGGACTCTTCGTCTCTTCAGGGCGCCGTGCAGATAGGTTGTGTTGGTAGGTTTGGGGCTCGAAGGATCCACGACAGTGGCAGAGCCGGTAGGTGCTGCCTATCCTCTAGAGCAAGGCAGAGACCATCTCGTTTAGAGTCACAAAGTCACCAAGCAAAACCTCATATCAAATACAATCGATCCCACTGGATCAATGTACGTTCATTTCTTCCCCATGGGGCGAAGCTGTACGTGAACAGGTGGTGCGACGGGGTGCGTGGCGGTGACGGGACGTCTCTTGAGTCTACGTTCTCAGACCCATAAGTCGGACCAAGGTCCGGCTACTCGCCGGATTGTGTCTCGACACTGATCAGAAACCTGACACTCCCGAAAATCCGAATCAAAACAGAATCTTAGGCCACAAATCCGGCCTCCGTCACATTTCAAACCCCGCCCGGACGAAACTCGGAAGTCACTTCCACATTCGGCGACAAGTTCCGTCTCCGTAAGAAAGCCCAAGCAATCCAGACGCTTAGAAAAAATCTGAGAACGCCTTGCCGGGTCTCACTCTTGCCTTAGAGAAGGTCACGGAGATCACGACAGTGCGTAAAGCTCGTTTGCTCGGCCTCATTCCAATCCTGCTCGCGACCGCGTTTACTTTAAACGCTTGCGCCGCGAAACCGTCGCCGGAGAAGTCGTGCAACTTCGTGCAGAACTCCGAGCAACAACGCGTTTCGTGGGGCTCGCAGGTTCCCGTCATCGTCTATATCGATAGCTCGGTTCCAAACGAGTACTTTGACGACATCCGCAACGCCGCCGCGACTTGGAACCAACAAGTCGGGCGCGAGGTTCTCAAGATCGGCGGGTACGTCGACACCAAATCCGACCCCGCTCAAGACGGCCACAACATCATCTACTACTTGCACAAGTGGGAGAGTGAGAAGTCCAACGAGCAGGCGCGCACCACAGTTTACTGGGCCGGAGATCGCATTTACGAAGCCGACATGCGCATCAATGCCAAAGACTTCACATTCTCGTCAGGCAACGCTCTTGAGCCTTCACGTGTCGATATGCAGAGCCTCGTTCTGCACGAGTTCGGTCACGTTTTGGGACTCGCTCACTCGACGGCACCGTCGAGTGTGATGGCGAGAAGTCTTCCGAACGACATGATGCGCCGGGACCTCACGACTCAGGACGAAGAATCAATTAGATGCGAGTACTGAGCTTGCGGGAACGGAATTTGAACTCAGATTCAAATATGGGATCTCTCTAGGGAATAAAGTTCCAGAGTGGAACCAGACGCTTTGCACGAGTGAAATGTAAGGTAATTTAAGTTGAGACCTTAGTCCTGAACGATAGGATTAAGGACAAGACGAAGAACGGAGCCCCAATGCTTTCGACACTCTCGGGAACAGCTCAAATCGACAACTCTGCAACAACTCTTGAGCAAGACGCACGCTCGCTGTTTCGCCAGTCATATCATGAGATCGCGGATCGCCACGTCGTTGAAACAGACGTGATCGAACAACTTCGCGCGAACATTGCTCAGCTCGAAGATCTCCACGGTCGCATGAAGTTCATGATGGCCGAAGTCGGTTACCTCTTGAAAAAGAACTAA
>CAJYIL010000299.1 GCA_913774795.1 Pseudobdellovibrionaceae bacterium | reverse complement strand
TAAGCGAAGATCGAGTGTTCAACCGTGGATTAAGTCTCGTTTCTTTAGCTACATGACTTACGGTCTTTTCATGGTTGGCCGCGCAGAGGAGCTTGCTCCCGAGATTCTGGCTCTAGCTGACGAAGCGCTGAGTGCGAATCCAGATCCCTTTTACCGCATTCTTTTTTGGGTAAGCGCACTACGGGCGGCAAGTCAGTCGGGCGACGTGAAACGGTGCGAGCAGATTGCCCCAATCCTGATCGAGATTTCAGAGCGCTCGGGGAGCTCACGATTCCTCTTTAGTTCGAAAGCTGATCTCGCGCTTTGTTACGGGATTCGTGGCCTTGTAAATCAATGTGATTCATTGCTAGCCGAGCTTGCGCTTTTTGAGCCCTCAGGAGCTGATCCGGTTGAGGTTGGTAGCTTCTTGCGCTTAAGGGGCTGGTCAAATTTTTACGTGGGTCGTTATGATGCTGCCCTCAAGGACGCGCGCGAATCCCTCTCATATTTCGGAAAAACGAAATCATTTTTCATGGCTGTCGAGATGGCGCGCATACTCGAGATCGTTACGACATTTCGGCTGGAGATGGAAACTCTCGTAGGACACGATCTTTTGGAGTCTGCCTCACGACATGGTCGTGCACTGGTGCGCTTGCGCAGGCGTTACCGCGAAAATCGAATCCTGCTTCAAATGATCCAAGAAGAAGAATTAGTTTTGCTGGGCAACTTCAGGCGCTTCTCTCAGCCCGGCTATTCTCGTTCCACAAGCGTCGTGAACTGCCAGCGTGTCTTACTCTCGTGTTGGAAAGATATCGTCGACGCTCCGACTGATGACCAAGCTTGGGATAAGCTTGGCGAGTTCATTAATGCTGGAGTCGGATGTCGCGTGAATGAAGTGCGCTTACTTAAAGGTGAGCCGGGTTTTCTCGCTCGGCCACTTGGAACGACTATCGAACTCACGGTGGTACGGACCTCAACCGATGGTGAAGCTGACTCCTACAACCTTATTTCATTTCTCTGCGATGATCGACGGCAAATTCCAGTCATGCTCGACGCTCTCTTCTCGCTCCAACCGACGCTCTCATCCCTCTTGAAAATCCGCGATCTGCATAGCCATCTGTTGTCGAAGGCTAAACTAGTTGCGACAGCCGATATCGCTCAGCAAGTCGCCCACGATATTCGTTCGCCACTTTCGGCTTTAAACATGGTTGTCGCGCATATGGATTCGTCTGAGGAAGACAAAATTGCTCTCCTTCGCGGGGCTACGAAGCGGATCAACGACATTGCCAATTCACTTCTGAACCGCAGCCGAAAAGTCGAGACGCATGGTCCATCCCAGTGTTTGCCTCCTGCTGAATCGCATCGAGTTTCTAATCTAATTGAACAGATTGTGAACGAGAAAAAGGAGCAATATCGCTCTTTGAGCGCCGTCAAAATCGAGGCGCATTTTTCTTCTCAGGTTTCCGGCGCAACGATACAGGTGCCTGAGTCTGACTTCGCACGGGTCATTTCGAATTTGGTGAATAATTCGGTCGAGGCCTTTGCGGAAGAGCAGGGTAAGGTGACCGTTCGAGCTTTTAACGAGGGCAGCGAGCTCGTGATCGCGATCGAAGATAATGGTCAGGGCATTCCCGCTAGCGTTTTGCCTCGGCTGACCGAGCGAGGGTTTTCCCACGGTAAGCGGTCTGGCTCAGGTTTCGGGCTCAACCACGCCCGGCGATGTGCAGAAACATGGGGTGGGCGACTGTCGATCGTGTCTGCTGAACGGATTGGAACCCAAGTTTCTCTGCGGCTTCCTTACCAAACCCTACCCCAAAGCGTTTAAGCGGAGCAGTTCGTTTTGAAGCGGAGGGTCGAAGCCTCTGCGTGACGATTTTCCCCTGCGGGAATAACCTCTGACCTCCTTAAAATTCTCAGAGGTCAGCGTCATGCAAGTTCCTTTTCTTGATCTAAAGCCACAGTACAAAGCTCTCGAAGGCGCGATCAACGCGCGCATCCAGACCGTCTTGAATCACGGGCAATTCATTCTCGGCCCGGAGATGCTCGAAGCGGAGCGTGACCTCGCGGCCTACATCGGAACGAAACACTGCCTCGCCGTTTCGAGCGGCACTGATGCATCAATTATCGCGTTGATGGCTCTTGGAGTTGGTCCGGGCGATGAAGTTATCACCACGCCGTTTTCGTTCTTCGCAACCGCGGAAGTGATTTCGCTCGTTGGCGCAAAGCCCGTGTTCGTCGATATCGAAGACACCGCGTACAACCTCGATGTCGCGAAGATCGAAGCCGCGATCACTCCGCGCACAAAAGTCATCATGCCGGTTTCGTTGTACGGTCAGCCCGCTGACTACGATGAGATCAATGCCTTGGCGGAGCGCCACGGTCTTGTCGTGATCGAAGATGCCGCGCAGTCGTTCGGTGCACCTTACAAAGGGAAGAAGAGCTGCGCGCTCACTCGCGTGGGAACAACGTCGTTCTTCCCGGCGAAACCCCTCGGTTGCTACGGCGACGGCGGCGCGATCTTCACGAACGATTCTGAGTTGAACAAGAAAATGGAAATGATTCGCGTGCACGGTCAGGCGTCTCGTTACAACCACGTGATGATGGGCGTGAACGGAAGACTCGATACGATTCAGTGTGCGGTGTTGATCGAGAAGCTCAAGCGCTTCGATTGGGAAATCGCGCAACGCAATCGCATCGCGACGGCATACAACGAGGGAATGGGTTCTCTCGGTCATCGTTGCGTTGTTCCTCGCATGCGCGCCGATCGCGGATCAGTGTGGGCCCAGTACACGGTGCTCGTGGATAACCGCGATCAGTTCGCGGCGGATTTGAAAGCTCGCGGAGTGCCGACTTCTATTCACTATCCTTCGTTGCTCCCTCACCAGCCGGTTTATCGCGAACTCGGTCTCTCGGCAGGTTCGTGGCCGGTCGCGGAGCGCGTGTCGGCTCGCTGTATCTCGCTTCCGATGTGGCCTGACATGACGGATGAGCAAGTGGCTCACGTCGTGAAGAGCGTTCGTGAGGTTTTGGGCGCGTGAACTCGGATGTCGCTCGCTTGAACTCGGAGTCATTAGTGTGGTTGCGCGATTCGGTGCTTCCGCTGTGGACTCGTGCGGGCTTTGATTCGGCGGCGGGTGCGTTCGAGGAGAGTTTGTTGGAGACGGGGGCGCCTGCGGGAGAGCCTCGTCGGGCGATGGTGCAGGCTCGGCAGAGTTTTGCTCTTCGGTGTGCGGTCGACCTGGGTGTTTTTCCCGCCGACCGCGCGGCTTCGATGATCGCGGTTGCCGCTTCGAATTTGGTTAAGCGTTATCAGCTGGAGTCGGGCGCATTCATGCATTCGTTGCGTGTTGATGGAACGGTCGCGGATGCTCGTCCTGATCTGTACACTCAAGCGTTTGCGATGTTTGGTTTGGCGCATGCTTATGCGGTCGTGCGTGATCCGTCTTATGCTGCGGCTGCCTTGCGTGTCGTTGAATATCTTCAGTCGGCTCGTCATCTGCCTGAGGGCGGATTCTCTGAGTTGACCGCTTCGGGTGATGTTTTGCTCGCGACCAATCCGCACATGCATTTGTTCGAAGCGGCTTTGGCTTGGCTTGATGTCGATTCAGATTCTCGCGAGTGGCGCCGCTTCGCTGACCAATTGGCGGAGTTGGCTTTGCGCCGCTTCGTTGATCCTCGCACGGGCTTCATCGGCGAGGAGTTTTTGCCAGGGTGGCAGTTTGCTTTGTCTGGTACGGGCGCTTTCATGTTTGAACCTGGTCACCAGTACGAATGGTGTTGGCTCTTTGAGCGCTACGCGGTCATGGCGGGGAAGAATCTGCGTGAGCTTTGTACGCGGTTGTTCTCGCAGACCGAAGCTTGCGGTGTCGCTGAGTCAGGCGCGGTCTACGATCAGATGTGGAGCGACCGCACGGTGAAGTCTGCGACTTCGCGTTTTTGGCCTCACACAGAGCGGATAAAGGCTGCGGCTTATCGTGCTATCGCGTCTCGTGATCGTGCTGCGGCTGACGTCGCGTGTGCGTCTTTGGTGACGTTGCGAAAATACTTTGAGCTTCCGGTGCGCGGTCTCTGGACCGATACGATGAACCCTGACGGGTCGTTCAAGCCGGGCAATGCGAAGGGGAGCTCGCTGTATCACATCATTGGGGCGATGGTTGAGTTTGATCGTTTGGCGCGGAGTCGCAACCTATGAAATCAAAAGTTGCTCTCGTAACCGGTATCACCGGCCAAGACGGAAGTTATCTCGCTGAACTTCTTCTTGAGAAAGGCTACGAGGTTCACGGCATCGTCCGCCGATCGAGCACGCTCAACAGAACTCGTATCGATCACCTTTTCGATCGGGATGAAACCAACACCGATAAACAAGCAATCCAGCTCCACTATGGTGACTTGAACGACTCCAGTAGCCTCCGTTCGATCATCACGAAAGTTCAACCGACTGAGATCTACAACCTTGGGGCACAGTCTCACGTTAAGGTCAGTTTCGAAATTCCGGAATATACCAGTGAGGTCACAGGACTCGGAACGCTTCGCCTCATGGAGGCTGTACGAGACTCTGGGCTTCGGCCAAAAATCTACCAAGCTGGCTCATCTGAAATGTTCGGGAAAGTTCAGGAGATTCCTCAAAAGGAAACAACGCCGTTCTATCCTCGATCTCCTTACGGCGCAGCGAAAGTTTACAGTCATTGGATCGGCACGAACTATCGCGAGTCGTACGGGCTGTTTGTTTCAAACGGAATCTTGTTCAACCACGAGTCTCCTCGGCGCGGTGAGAATTTTGTCACGCGAAAAATCACTCTCGGTGTTGCAGCCATCAAACTGGGACTTCAACATGATCTGGTCCTCGGGAATCTCGATGCGAAACGAGATTGGGGCTATGCTAAAGATTACGTCGAGGCGATGTGGTTGATGCTCCAACAGGATCAACCCGATGATTTCGTGATCGCGACAAATGAAACGCATACCGTTGAAGAATTTTGCCGTGAGGCGTTCCACCGTGTCGGATTA
>CAJYIL010000298.1 GCA_913774795.1 Pseudobdellovibrionaceae bacterium | reverse complement strand
CGCCGATTCCGGCCCTGGTCGGCGCGAGTGTCCTTTCGATTCTCGGACCCTTCGCGATCTCGGCGCTCGTCTGGATGCAAGGCTACTGGTTCAATCCACTTCCAACACTCATCATGACAGGGAGCCTGGCGCTCGCGACTCTCGGTCTCCGATTTCAGGTCGAATGGCGCCAACGTGAGCGCCTCGCGAAGACGGTAGAGAATTCGATGTCCGCGGAGATGGTGACGCTTATCCGCCAAGGCAAGATCAAGCTTCAGCGTTTTGGTGAGCGCCGTGAGATCTCGATTTTTTTCTCGGATCTCTCGGGCTTTACGACCATCTCCGAGAATTTGGATGCAGCGGTGCTCGTCGAAGTGCTGAACATCTACATGCAAGAGACGGTCGATTTAATCTTTGCGCATGAAGGCTTCGTCGACAAATTTATTGGCGATGCCGTCATGGCCTTTTGGGGCGCGCCGGTCGCGGACGAACGTCATGCGCACAATGCGCTGGAAGCGGCCGTCCATTTCCAGACCGCTTTTTCGCGATTCAAAGAGAAAGCCCGCTTGGTCATTGGGCCGAGCGCTGACGAGCTCTCGGCGCGGGTCGGTGTTCACACCGGGACCGCAATCGTCGGAAACATCGGCGCCAACTCTCGATACAACTACACGGCGATCGGCGACCCGGTAAATCTCGCGAGCCGACTCGAGGGGCTCGGTAAACAGTACAACTCGACTCTCTTAATCAGCGAAGAAGTTCTCGTCGCGGCCAGCCGCCGAAACGACACAGCTTTTATCGAACTCGATCTCATCGCGGTCAAAGGAAAGTCGGCGGCCACTCGCATCTTCACGCATGATCCGAGCGTCACTCATCAGGACCGTACGACCTATTCGAAAGGCCTCGACTTTTATCGGCAGGCGCGTTTTGCCGAAGCACTCGAGAGTTTTAATGCAGTCACCGAAAATTTCGGAGCGGGCCGTGTCATGGGTGAGCGGTGTCGCCTGGCCTTGAAAAGCGGGCCGCCGAAATCGTATCGTGAAGGCGTCTGGCACTTCGACGAGAAATGAGGATCATGAAACTATTCATCGCGATGCTCGCAATCACGAGCGCTGCTCACGCAGAAACGCTTTACACGTCTCTTCAAGAAACAATCGTTCGTGATAAACCCGTGGCGCTCGGTTCAACGATTATCGCTCGCTTGAAACCAGGCACCCTCGTCGAGACGATTAAACCGGTCGGTGCCTTCATGACGGTTTCGTTCATTCAAGACGGCAAAGTGCGGACCGGCTTCATCCAATCGGCTCACCTCAACAAAAAAGAAGGCGAACGCACGGCTTTAACTGAAGCCGCGCAGACGACACTCGGAGCTCAAGACGTCGGCGGAATGATCAACGGCCTTGGCAGTGAGCCAAGCCCGACGAAAACGGCGGCGGCGGCCGATGTTGAGACGGAACTCCCGCCAGGCTCTGATGATCCCGCAAGCCTTTTGACCTCGAAGCTCGACAGCATGCAGATCCCTGCGAAAGATCTCGCGACGTTCGCTTCGAACGGAAAACTTTTGGCTCGTAAACCGAAGGGAAGATGATCGTCATGAAACATGTTTTACTTTTGCTTTCGGTTCTCGCGATTCTCGGCTGTGCTCACGGCGCACAAGTTCCGCTCAGCGGTGACGAAGCTCGAGAGGCTGCTCAAGACCAAGCCGAATTGACAACAACGCAAGTGAGCGACAAAGCGAACAACGCCGTTAAAGATCAAGCCGCAAACCTGGTGAGCAACGCCGCGATGTCGAAAGCGATCGCCGTCGAACTTTTGCGCAAGATGCCGTTGATCGACGACGCCAAAACGTTGATCTACGCGAACATGGTCGGTCAGTATATGGCGCAAGAACTTGTCCCTTCGCTAAAATGTCGGACCGACGGAACGACGTGGTCAGATGTTCGTGTTGGGATCGTGAAATCAAAATCGCCCGCCGCTTTTTCGCTGCCGGGCGGTTTGCTCTTCGTGACCACTTCGATGATTCAAAAGATGTCGTCGGAAGACGAGCTCGCCGGAGTGCTGGCGAGCGAGATGGTGACCTCGATTTGCGGAAAAGGATTGCCGGCAGATCTTGCCGCACAAGCCGCAACAGGATGGTCGAGCTTCATCGCAGGCTTGCCGACAAAACCCCTCTCGCGCGGTGATTTGTTGTTTTCAGATAAATACGCGCTCGTGACTCTCTACCGCCGTGGGTACGACATCACTCCTTATGTGAAGTTCATTTCGAAAAATGAAACGAGCGGTCGTCATGGTTATGGAATTGAGAGAGCAGCAGTCCTCGAGAAGAGCGTTGCCGCAACTCCGCCGATCACGCCGACTCAAAGTGCTCGTCTCACACGCTTTAACGCGGCCAAAGCGAAATCAATTTAACGAGCGACCGAGAGCTGAAGGTTGCTCTGGTACATCTGAGTCATCCACGGTGACGAGAGCGTCAGCTGAGTTGGCGTGACCGTGACCGAGAGCCGTGTTGAGAGATTCGCGTCGAAGCCGGCCTGTTGCGGCGTCAGCCCCATCGCTCCGATCAATTGTAAAAGGGCTGCGCGCTCTGCGGTTTCGTCTTCGTTCGTGGCACTCATCGGAGCGAGGACGCGAGCTTCAACCGCCGTGCACAAAGACTGAAGAGTCATGTCGTTGCCTGCGCCAGGAATGGTCGCAGCGATTCGTGCGATCACGCTCAAGTGATAAGCGTGGTCAGACACTCGGTCGATCATCGCGCGGTTGGAATAAACATCTGACGCCGCGAACGCGACCGCCGAATAAAACTGTGTTTGTCGTAAGAGGCCGGTATCGCCCGATTCTTGCGCGTCACGAAGCTGCGTCACGACGGCGGCGACATTCGGCATTTGCAAGATCGCTCCAAGGGGAGCGATCAAGGCTTCAGCGAATGGATCGACCTGACCTGAGTTGATCTGCGACGTCATGCGGGCATTCATCGTCGCGAAGTCAAAGGGACCTGATCCCGTCGAACCCGAGAGTGAAGAACAAACGGCGAGTGAGCGATCTCCGCGATCGACGAATCGTTCGGTCGCATAATCAGCGAGAGTGCGAGAGCTCGGCGCTGAAATCGCCGCCGGAGTCGGCGAAGGTGCGACCGCAGCCGTGCGGGTAGGAGGTGCGCTCGGAGGCTGGGTGCTCGCCGAGACCGTATCGAGAGTCTTCTCAAGAACAGGCTTTCTCAGTCGCGACGAGAAGTAAGACGAGCGCAATTCCGTCAACGACGGCAAGCTCTTGACGATAATGAAGACGAATGCGGCAAGAAGCAGGAGGGTCACCGAGAGACTCACACCGATGAGCCGAGCGTGTTTCCGGCGGGCTCTTAAATCTTCGTAAAGCATGCGGGCTCCTCTCCAAGTCCAACTTAACGAACGAGACCGTTCGACTCTTGACGGATCAAAGATCAAAGTGCGCGGAGGTCTTCACAAGTTGTCCCATTTTGCGACAGACAACCCGGACGTTGAGGCGCTCTCCAAGTTCACCGATAAGTGGAGTGCATGTCAGAGACCACTCGAGTCATTCTCATCAACGGTAAATCTGCGCGCGCTCAAGCCATCGTGCGGTGGTTGAGCGAGCTTTCGGCGTTACAAGTCGAGAGCCTGGAGCACGACTTCGAACGATCATGGTTTCGTCCTCAGCCAGGTGACGTTGTCATCTTCGAGGTGACGTCCCTCGGCAAGTTTCAGGAATTCATACGCACAGCTCGCAATTATCATTCGGCGAGCCGCGGTTTCGCAACGATCGTTGTCATCTCGCAGCTTGCGTTCAATGTTCAAGAAGCAGTTCGCGATTTGCCACAAACCTTCGTCGCTGAAGGTGATCTCCGAAAGCTGGACCTGGCATCATCGGTCCTGCATATGATCCAGACGCACAGAATCCAAAAAGCGGCTGAAAGGGCGAGCGACTCGCGCTCGCCCTTTCAGCCGATTAAAACAATCGACGAGAAAGTTAAAATTTTGAAAGACGCGCTTCACTCGAAGGCGCAGGTGACTCTTTCTCCATCAAGTTCGAAGGTGATCTTGCGCGGTCACTTGAATGAGCTCGAAGCGGGAACCGGCAACTTTCTGTTCAAACTCTCGCCGGAAATGGTTCGCGATCTCTCGCCCGAACTTTTGGCATCGAAAGTGGCGATCACCATGTCGTTAAAGCAATCGCGCGTTTTCTTTTGGGCGCGGAAAATGGTTGTTCGAGATGCGACAACGGTTTCGATCGATGCACCCGCGGATCTCTTCGTCGTTCAAAGGCGTGGTGATTTCAGGTGGTCCGTGAAGCCTGAGGCATTCGATCTGAAGGTCGAAGGCAAAGTGTACAAACCCTTTCTTCTCGACGTGAGTATGAACGGAATGGCTCTGAGCGTTCCGCCGGCATTGCACGAATTCTTAAAGCGAGCAAACGGGCTCGTGAACGTCGAATTCCTACTCGACGGCTGCCGTGTGAAAGTGGCCGAGATGCAAATGCGTCACGCGACGCAAATGCCTGACAGCTATGAGTATCGAGTGGGATTCATCTTTACGAAGATCGCGCCGAGTTCGTCGCGACTCATCTCTGAATTTCTGGAGAGCCGCTCGCGCGACTACTTCCAGAATTATCTCGTCGCAAAATCAAGTTAAGCGCGGATGCAGGCGGTATGATGCGCAGGGCGCGTCTCGCGAAGCGAAGGGCATGTCGTTTTGCACTCTTCGATCATGTCTGGGCAGCGCGGGTGGAAGTGGCAACCCGACGGCGGGCGAATCGGCGAGGGCACATCACCCGTGAGGATGATGCGCTGATCTTTGCGGCGAGGATCCGGAACCGGAATCGCGCTGAGCAAAGCTCGCGAGTAAGGGTGCGACGGGTGACGGTAGAGTTCTTCGGCCTCCGCCATCTCGACGACTTTACCCAAGTACATGACCGCAACGCGGTTTGAGATGTGCTCAACGACTTTCAAATCGTGCGCGATAAACAAGTACGTGAGGCCCAAGCGCTGCTGCAAATCCATGAGCAAGTTGATGACTTGCGCTTGGATTGAAACGTCGAGAGCCGAGACTGGTTCGTCACATACGATGAACGAAGGATCGACCGCGAGAGCACGCGCGATGCCGATTCGCTGACGTTGACCGCCCGAGAATTCGTGCGGGTAACGGTTGACGGCTTCGGGGCGCAGACCCACGAGCTCAACGAGTTGCTTCACGCGGTCTTGGCGATCTTTTTTGCTGTCGAAGAGATTATGAATTTCGAGTGGCTCAGAGATGATCGAGCCGACCGTCATACGTGGGTTTAAAGACGCGTACGGGTCTTGGAAGATGATCTGCATCTTGCGGCGGAGCGCGCGCAAGTCTTCTCCCTGCTTCTTTGTGACGTCTTGTCCATCGATAAAGATTTGACCAGATGTCGGTTCGATCAAGCGAATGATGCAGCGACCGAGTGTCGATTTACCGCAGCCCGATTCGCCGACGAGACCGAGAGTTTCGCCCTTCTTGATCGTGAGCGAAACGCCTTGAACGGCTTTTACCGATGCGATCTGGCGCGAGAAGAGTCCTCCCTTGATCGGGAACTCTTTGGTGAGCTCGTTCACTTGAATGAACGCATTCGGATCTGGGACTTTAAGCGGAGGAAGTTCGAAGCTTTTTTCGTTCGGAGTCGTTTGCATGGTGTCGATCCTCAAATCGTCGCGCCGGCTTCAGGAACCGACACACGATCTTCTTTCGGAGGGTGAATACACGCGGCCTTGTGCTTGCCGCCGAACGGAATGAGTTCTGGTTGCGCGATCTTGCAATCCTCTTGAACAGCTGGGCAGCGGTCGCTGAAACGGCAGCCTTTCGGGAGATTGAACATCGAAGGAACAAGGCCTTTGATCGTCTCGAGGCGCTCTTTACGGTGGCCCGTTTCGAAGTGCGGAATCGAGTTGAGCAAACCCTTCGTGTACTGGTGACGAGGGCGGTAGAAAATATCTTCGACTGTGCCGTACTCGATGACTTTGCCGGCATACATGACGGCGACGTCGTCGCATGTTTCGGCGACAACGCCCAGGTCGTGAGTGATGAGGATCATCGATGCGCCCATCTCACGCTGGAGTTTGCGAACGAGATCGAGAACTTGAGCTTGGATCGTAACGTCGAGGGCCGTTGTCGGCTCATCGGCGATTAAAAGCTCTGGGTTACATGAGAGAGCCATTGCGATCATCACGCGTTGGCGCATACCGCCCGAGAGTTGGTGAGGATAGTCATCCACGCGCGACTCAGGTGTCGGAATTCCGACGAGGCGAAGCATGTCGATCGCTTTTTCGCGGATCTGCTTTTTCGAGAGACCTTTTTGGTGGAGCTCAATGGCTTCCATGATCTGGTTCCCGACAGTAAAGACCGGGTTGAGCGACGTCATGGGTTCTTGGAAGATCATCGCGATGTCGTTCCCGCGGATCTTGCGCATCTGCTCTTCGGATTGCTTCACGAGATCGACGGTTTCGCCCTTGGCATTCGTGAAAAGGATTTCTCCGCCCACGATTTTGCCCGGAGGATTCGGGATCAAGCGCATGATCGAGAGCGACGTCACCGATTTCCCGCAGCCTGATTCTCCGACGATGCCGAGAGTCTTGCCCTTTTCGACGACGAACGAAACGTCATCGACGGCGAGGAATTCACCGTCATCGGTTTTAAAGCCAGTCTTCAGATTTTTGACTTCGAGAAGATTCATCAGGGTGCCTTACTTGTTTTTCAACTTTGGATCCAACGAGTCGCGGAGCGCATCGTTGAAGAGGTTGAACGAGAGAATCAGACCGAACATGAAAATCGTTGCGGCTGCCAGGTTACCCCAGAACGGACGCGAGAGCTCGAGCTTCGAGTCATCCAGCATAATTCCCCACGAAGGTGTGGAAGGGTCGACGCCGAGTCCGAGGTAGCTCAAGATGACTTCGATTTTGATCGCGGCAACGAAGCCGAGACCGAATTGTACGAAAGCCAAGTGGGTCACGTTCGGCAGAATGTGCCGGAAGATCTTGCGGACGTCTGAGGCACCGATAACCTTCGCGGCCATCACGTAGTCGCGGTCTTTGTGCTTCATGAATTCACCGCGAATCAGGCGACAGAGCGTCACCCAGCTCGTCACACCGACCGCGATGTAGACGTTGATCAACCCGCGACCGAGCACGAACGTGAGCGCCGGAATGAGAAGGATGTAAGGGATCGAGTCGATCGTCGTGTAAAGCCAAACGATGAGGCCGTCGACCCACTTACCGTAGTAACCCGCAAGGGCTCCGAGCGTGAGGCCGATCACTAACGAAATGCCTGACGAAATCAAACCGACCGAAAGAGCGGTTGCTGTCCCGTGCACGGCGCGTGCGAGGACGTCACGGCCGAGAACGTCGGTGCCGAACGGGTGTTCCCATGACCAAGGCAGATATTGCATCGAAGGGCTCCCGATAGCGACATCGGGGAAAAGAAGGCCCAGCTTCGCGCCGAGGGCGATCAAAACATAAACGCAGATCACGAAGAAGCTCGCGACGGCGACTTTGTTTTTCTTCAAGCGGCGGAAGGCATCCCACCAGAGTGAGTTGCGCATCTTCGCGTGCGAGGCGGTGGTCGGAACCGCGGCTGTCATGGTTGCGTTGGATGTTGCGGCCATCACGGGTCCCTCCTTATCCGAGTTTAATGCGTGGATCGACGACGCTGTAGAGAACGTCAGACAACAAGTTGAAGAACATGTAAGCGATCGACGTCACGACGGTGAGCGCCTTGATCGTCGGGAAGTCCGATTCGTTCAAAGCTTTCACGACCATGCCGCCCAATCCTGGGATGCCGAAGAAGTTCTCGATCAGAACCGAACCTGTGATCAGGAAGGGCATATCGATAACGATAATCGTAATGATCGGAATCATCGCGTTCTTCAAAATGTGCTTCATGTAAACGCGCGACGAAGCGACGCCTTTCGCGCGGGCGGTTCTCACGTAATCCTGGAACGCCTCATCGGTGATCACCGAGCGGTACACGAGGATATTGGGCCCGAGAGTGAGGACGAACAGAATGATCCAAGGGAGCACGAGATACTGCCAACGGCCTGAGAACGAAGGATCCCAGCCGGAAATGGGGAAGGCGCCCAAGTGGTAGGCGAAGAAATACTGGAGAGCCAAGATGTAGACGAGCGATGAGATCGACATCAGTCCTAAACAAGTGACAACGATGCCTTTATCGAAAATCGTGCCGCGAAGGTAAACGGCGAAGAGAGCGAGACCGATACAGAAGACGATCGATGCGAGAAAAGGTGGAATCGTCATCGAAAGCGTAGGTGTTACGCCTTCCGAGAGCATCGTGCTGACTTCTTGTTTGGTCGACCAGCTGCGACCGTAATCAAAGGTCGCGATCTGATGGAGATAGTTTATGTATTGCTCAGGAATCGATTTATCGAGACCGAGCTCATGCTTGATGCTCGCCACTTGCTCAGGCGTTGCATGGCGGCCGGCCAAACGACCCGCGACGTCGCCGCCCAAAACGTTGAAGATTAAAAACGTCAACAGAGTGATGCCGATCAAGATCGGGATCATGTAGAGCGTGCGACGAACGATGTACGAAAGCATGATGATCCTTTGCGCCTCTTTATTCAGAGGCGCGATGGAAGGAAAGAATCAGAGTTTTTTCGAGAGTTCTGCGCGTTGTTTCGCGTCGATACGGATGTACTTCGGGAAGTCGTTCTGGATGTCGTTCCACTTCATGTTGTGAACCCAACCGTGGATCGCGCGGTAGCCCAAGCGGTGAGCGCCGAAAATCCAAGGAGCTTCTTCGACAACGACGTCGCGCATTTTTTGGTAGACGGCGTTGCGAGCATCGCCCGGAGCCATCTTCAAAGACTGCTCATAGAGCTTATCGAACTCAGCGTTCGAGAAGCTTGAGTCGTTTGGTCCTGGCGACATGTTCTTCGAGTAGAAGAGCTGGAAGAAGTTCTGAGGATCTGGATAATCGGCGTTCCACGCGATACCGAAGAGCTGAACTTTGCCAGTTTTGATCTTCTCTTGGAATTGAGGCCATGTGTTCGCGCTAATGCGAACTTTGATGCCGATTGCCGCTTGGTTCTGAACGAAGAACTCCGCCTGTTGGCGAGCTTTCGAGTCAGCGAGCGTGTCGAGCGTGAACTCAGGCAAGCCTTTACCTTCAGGGTAGCCGGCTTTTGCGAGGAGCGCTTTTGCTTTCGCGATGTCGTGAGTCGAGTACGGGTTCTTGAAGTTCGCGTCGTAGCTCGGGAAGCCTGGAGGGATCGGGCCTTGAGCGACGATACCGCGGCCGTTGTAGAACTTCGCGATGAGTGTCGCGCCGTCTTGAGCGAGCGACATCGCCTGGCGGAGCTCTTTGCTCTTACCGAGGATCGGGTCTTTCATGTTGAAGCCCGTGTACGTCACGTCAGGGCTCGTGGTGATCGAGAGCTTCATGCCTTTATCGGTGAGCTCTTTTGAGAGTTTCGTGCGGTCAGCTGGATCAATCGCTTTGTCGAAAACGTCGTTCGGAATTTCAACGTAGTCGAAGTTGCCTTTCACGGCGTTCTGCCAGCGAGGCGTATCTTCGACGAGCTCCGTGAAAACAACTTTTTCGGCGAACGGGAGTGGTTTACCGGCGTCTTCGAGGAAACCATTGGCTTTGTCAGTCGCTTCACCCTCAGTCGGGAAAGCTTGTCCGCGCCAAGTTGGGTTTTTCACGAGAGTCATCTTCGAGTTACGAACCCAGTCGCCTGCCGATTTCAGCATGAACGGGCCTGTGCCGACCGGATTGTTCAAGAACTCCTGGCCGTATTTATCGACGGCTTCTTTCGGAACGACCGCCGAGAATGGCATCGCGAGAACGTCGTAGAGTTGGTAGTAAGGGCCCGTGAGTTTAATCACGAGGGTGTTCGCATCGGGAGCCGTGAGACCTTCGATCGGAGTATCGTAAGTCGCTTTGCCGGCTTTCATGGCTTCGATCCACTCTGCCATGCCTTTGATTTTACCGTCGAAAATCCAGAAACCTTCAGACGCCGTTTTTGGATCTGCGAGGCGTTTCCAGGAGTAAATGAAGTCTTGAGCCGTGAGTTCGCGACCTTTGCCGTCTTTGAAAGCTGCGTTGTCCTGGAACTTCACGCCTTTTTTGATTTTGAATGTGTGCGTGAGGCCGTCAGCCGACGCGACTGGCATGCTCTCAGCCAAGCTTGGCTCAAGAGTGAAAGGGCGCTTCAAGTAGTTGTATTGAAGGAGACTTTCGAAAATGTTCGCGATGGCCATCGAAGAATACAAGTCGTTGGCGCGGACGGGGTCGAGACCTTTGATGTTGGCGCGAACCACGATGTTGAGAGTGGTATCGGTATCGCTGACTTTCTTCGTGCAGCCTTGCGTAATGAGCGCAAAAGCTGCCAATGCGAGAAGCGATGTTGTGAGTTTTTTGAACGAAGCGTTGAACAAGACAGGCCCCCAATTCCGTTGCGATGACGCGCTAAAAAATGCGACCTGCGTTGTGTAGTGTTATGTCAGAAAGTTGTCAATTTTAACTCCGAGGCTCAGACGCAATTACTCTGGTGTAAGCCCCGAGAACTCGCGAGTTTTTTCGCGCTCGCCCGGTCCCTTTCCGCGTCCACTGACTCACGCGGTCGCCGCTCAGGGCGCACTTCGGCCCCGAAGGTAGCAGCTTGTTTTCCGGATAGCTGCTTCTTTTCCGGAATAATGACCCGGAAATGAAGCAGCTATCCTAAAAAGAAGCAGCTACCGCCGGGGCCGGTGTCATTGTAGGGTCGCGAACTTTCGAGGGGCTTATGCGGGAAAAAGAACTCACAACGCGTCAGAAATACGTCGATTCGCTCTACGCGCCCGAAGATTCCGGGCTGATGGCGATTCGAGAGCGCTTGGTGAGCGCCAATCGTTGGGGCGTTAATATTGGGGCGAACGAAGGTAAGATTCTCCAGATTTTGATGAAGCTCACGAAAGCTTCGCAGGTCGTCGAGATCGGAACCCTCTTTGGTTACTCAGGAGTCTGGATCGCGCGAGTTCTTCCGGCCGAAGGCCGACTGTTCACGATCGAGCGTGATCACGACTGCGTTCGGATGGCGAAGAAAGCTTTCCAAGAGTGCGGGGTCGCGGACCGCGTGACCCTCATCGAGGGTGATGCGCTTGACGCTCTTAAAGATCTCGAAGGTCCGTTCGATCTCGTTTTCATCGATGCGAACAAACAGGCCTACCCTCAGTATCTCGAGTGGGCGGCGGCGAATGTGCGTCGAGGGGGGTTGATCGTCGCCGACAACACGCTCTTAGGTGGTCACGTCGCTGTGGACGAAAAGCCAGAGCAGCTCTCACGAGCGCAGTACGCGAACATGCGAGCGTTCAACGAGGCGATCGCACGCGACGAACGATTCTTCGGGACCATCTTCCCGACCGACGAAGGTCTGACGGTCGCTATTCGCCAATAGTCCTGTATAGCTCCACGACATTTATCCCGAAGAGAGACGTATGCGTAAACTCGCGTTCGTCTTCATCTTTATCAGTTCACTCATCGCGATTCGTTTAGTGGC
>CAJYIL010000297.1 GCA_913774795.1 Pseudobdellovibrionaceae bacterium | reverse complement strand
CCGTATTTACTCATGGAGTTTTTCACCAATCGCACGTTCATCGTCCCGAGTTTTGCGATCGAAAAGCTTGGCGAGTTTGGACTCAATGAATTCCAAGCCGAGTCGGTGACGTTTGCCGCGGCGATTTTCGTCGTGGGTCTCCTGGTTTCCTGGCTTTCAAAACTCGAAGAGACGTCCCCGATGGGCGCAGCTCTGGGTGCGATGAGCCTGTGGCGTAATGTTCTGCTTGAGCAACTCTTTCGCGGGCGCCTCTCTTACTTCGAAACTCACTCTCCGCACGATCTGGCCACACGTCTCAGTGATGACGGTATCACCGTCGAACTCCTTCTCGTTTCGTCTCTTAAAGCGTTTGCGAAATCGCTGCCAACATTGCTGTTAATGCTTGCGGCCCTGTCCTTCAATTCGCCGGTTCTCGCGTTCGCATTTTTTATTGCCGTTGTTCCCTTCTATGCGATCGCTTCAAAATACGTTCGTGCCGACTGGGTTCGCTCGAAACGGAGCGATCAAGAGACCGCTCATTACCGACACGAAATTCAGCATAGCCTCCAGATGTTGCCATCTTTGAAATCGCTCTCGGTTGAAACCGAGGCTCTTGAGGCTTTGCAAGATCGCTCATCCAGAACAGACGATCAGGCCCTTCTCTCTCGCCGCGCGCGCGGCTCGCTCGCCGCTGCGATCTCGATGACAAAACACGTTCTTCGGGCCGCGATGCTCCTGTTTGCGGCTTACTTAATGGCCCTCGACTCATTCAACGTCGGTCCGTTTTTGATGTTCGCGATTTACATCGAACTCATGCCCGCCGCCGTCGTCGAGATCGCCCGCTGTGTTGCGCTCACAAAGACCGCCGCTCCTGCACTTGAACGGTTGCGCGGCCTTGCGGCCTCCCTCGAAAACGAGGAAGAGACCGAAGGCGGCCGCCGAACATCGGCTCTGCCGTTCCCTGACTCAGGCTCTCTCGTTTTCGAAAACGTTTCCTTCAACGACGAGATGCCTCCGTTTTCCGCGGAGTTCGAACCAGGCGAACTCATTGCCGTCGTCGGCACTCAAAAATCCGGGCGTTCAACGTTTGGCCGCCTGCTCAATCGCCTCAACGATCCACGACACGGAACAATTTCAATTGGTCGCACGGCTCTTCCGAGTTTCGGTCTCGAACTGCTCCGCCGAACCGTCACGCTCGTCGACCGCATCCCGTATTTCATGACGACGACCGTTCGCGAAAACCTCGCGCTCGCGATCGAGCGTGAAACCGATTTGAACGAACGAAGCGTCAATGAAGCGCTGCATGCCGCCGGCGTCGATTTCGTCGGCGAGCTTCCCGAGAAGCTCGAGACGGTCATCGGCGAAAGCGCTTATCGACTGACCGAGAGCGAAGTGCAGCGTCTTGGGGTTGCGCGCGCCCTGCTTCGCTCCTCGTCCCGAATCTTCTTCTTCGATGAGGTCACCAGCGGTCTTGAACCGAGCGAGGCTCGCACGATTTTCGAAGCCGCCCAGGCGCTTGCCGAAAATGGCGCGATCGTTTTCTGGGTCACGCGTCGGTCGGATGAGGCCTATGAGTGCGACCGGGTGATCTACCTAGAACAAAGCGGGCCGGTTTTGATCGACGACCATGAAGCACTTTTGGCCTCGTCAGCCGGGTACCGCCGGGTTCTGGGGTTGCGGGAGACACGCTCAAATGCGCCCAATCCTTCACACCCGAGGCCTCCAAAGGCGCGTAATCGCAGCATCGAACCCACCGTTTGATGAATTAAGCTACAACGCGTTATTTGGTTTGACGGAAGCTCACCCTTCATTGGAAAACTTGTCTCATGACAGCACCTTACCCGACTTCCACATGCCGCCTCGATCTTGCGAAACCCGCAATCATCTTCGGCGGAGCCCTTCTTCTCTCGGCCGTGTTCTGCG
>CAJYIL010000296.1 GCA_913774795.1 Pseudobdellovibrionaceae bacterium | reverse complement strand
TGGGGCCGCCGAATTGGCCGGGCTTCGCTCGGCCATCGTCTGAGGCTCTCGCGCGGCCACTGCTTGAGTCTTCGCGAGAGTCTTTGCTTTTTTTGCGGAAGATCCCTCCGCAATTCCACCGATCTGTTCACCCGGAACACGCAGACGTCGACCCGCTACGAGACGTGCTCCACGTGACAAGTGGTTCAGTGAGCGAATTTGCGACTGAGATGTCCCGAACTTTTTCGCGATCGTGGCAATCGAATCGCCGCGACGAACCCGGTAGTACGAGTAGTCTTCGTCGGCGACGTAAACTTTCGCGCTTCCTGCAGCCGCAGCGTCTGCACCCGCGATCGCTTGCGCCTCTGTTCCCACCGGGACCCGAAGTGTCAGCTTGCCGTTTTTGTGAAACGCGACACCGCGCTTGTACGAAGGGTTCAAGTCACGAAGATCGTCGTAATCGAGAGACATCGCGGTTGCGAGCTTACGAATATCGATCGACGTGTTGAACTGAACTTCGGCGAACGCGAGAGGCGGCATGTACTCGATGTCAGAGAAGCCGTACTTCTCTGGATCTTTCGCGATCAAACGTGCCGCCAAGAACTTCGGAACATAGTTCGAAGTTTCGTCTGGCAAACGGTTTTCGCGAGCGAGTTTCCAGAAATCGCGCGTGTGGTTTTTCATGACCAAGTTCTTCACGCGGTTTTCACCGACGTTGTAAGACGCGATCGCGAGATACCAAGCACCGAACAAGTTGTAGAGGCCCTTGAAGTAATCGGCCGCCGCTTGAGTCGATTTCACGAAGTCACGGCGCTCATCGACGTAAGAATCGATCGCAAGGTTATAACGCTTGCCCGTTCCTTTAATGAACTGCCAGTAACCGACCGCCGACGCTGACGAATGAGCCGTCGACGAAAAGCCCGATTCGATCAACGCGATGTAGATGAGATCTTCAGGGAGACCGTTGTCTTTTAAGATCTTCTTCATGATCGGCATGTAGCGAGTCGAGCGCTGGAGGTAACGCTCCATATGCGGACGACCGCGGCCTTGAAAATAATCGATCCACTGGAGAACGTTCTTGTTCACTTCGAGCGGAAGCGAGTCGAGATCGGAGCCTGAGTCACTCAAGTCACCGGTGGTCGAACCACCGACGCCCGCAACGGCTGCGTCAGTGACGTCGTCGCGGCGTGAGCCATTCAGAGTTGAACAGGCTGCCAGAGGCAGGGCGAGTGCAATGAGAACTAGCTTTTTAAGATGCATGGATTTCAGGTTAACGGCAGGCAGGACGAAACCGCAATCCGCAATGCGTTCACACGCAATTTACACGTGGTTCATGCCTAATTACTGGACCTGCGTTTGCTGCCAGATTGGATCTGGAGGTGTCCATGATTTCCCGACGCGACCTTGATCGAGCAAGCGGTACAGTATGATGTTGCGTAAAATCGCTTTCACGTAAAACGCCGTCTCGCTGTATGGAATTTCGTCGAACCAGATTTCATTGTCGGCGTCACTCGTTCGTTCTGCGTTTTTCACCGACGGACGCGTTCGGAGCCAACGATCGATTCTCCCAGGCCCGGCATTATAAGAAGCCAGGGCGAGCGGCACGGAGCCCTGATAACGAGCGACTTGTCTCGAGAGATAATACGTTCCCATCTCGATGTTTCTTTTCGGAACAAACATGTCGTCAGGCAACTTCAATGTCGGCATGCGAAGATCTTGCGCAATCTCGCGCGCGGTCGGCGGGATCATTTGCATGAGACCGTATGCATTCGACGACGAAATCGCTCGAGGGTTGAATGACGACTCTTGCTTGATCAATCCACGCACGAGATCGCGATCGAGATTTCGTCTTTTGGCATTCGCCTCGATGAACTCGGTGTAGTCGCGCGGAAAAGCCGCATCGGTAAAAGGCGCTCTCCGAAAATCAGAGTTTTCATCCCACGCATCGTTCACGAGACGTGAAGCCGTGACGTAACCGCCCGCCGCTGCCCACACGAGCGCACGCACGGCCTTGTCGTTTGCAGTCACGGGCGGAGGAAGCTCGCGAAGCTCACTCTGAGCTTCTTCGAGCCAGCCCGCCTTCAAGAGAAGCTGAGCTTTTTCCCAGGCGAGTTTGTCGTTAGACGTGAGCCAAATCGTGCTTTCGACTTTGTCATTCGATGGCGGCTTGAATTCGAGAGAGCCGCGCCCTTGCTCCATGCGCGCCCGGAGTCCGTAGTAGCTGAACGGAAATTTTGTCATGAGCTCATCGGCGACTTTGGACGCTCGCTCCGCTTTCGTTTTCTGGAGAGCGCGCCAGAGCCAGTAGCGTGATCCCAGCTCAAGATTTTCTGATTGCGGAAGCGCCAGTAACCGTTCGAAATTTGCGATCGCGTCGCTGTATTTTTTCTCTCGGTAATTCAAGAGACCCAACCTAAAGAGAGCTTCGCGAGCCTGCGGCTGCCCGGCCGATTTCTCGATTAACTCTTCGAAGCCTTTTCGAGCGTCGCCCCATGCTTCGGTGGCGAGAGCGGCTTGCGTGTAAATTTCAAGAGTCTTCGAGCGCTTGGCCCCGTCCGTGGTCTCGAGAGCTTTTTTACTCAAGACAAAGCTCTCACTGAACTGCCCGCGATTGTAAGCCACTCGCGCCCACTCAGAGAGGCGATCGCTGTCGGCTTTTTGGACTCGCTCGAGAACTTGATCGTGAAGGTCTTGATACTTCACGTCGGTTTTGTCCGCGAAGCTTGAGAGTGTTTCGAGCACTCGATCAGTTGCCCACTTGGCCCGCACACCTGACGGATATTTTTGAATGATCTGGATCGCGAGGTCGGTGGCGACCGTCACATCCCCGGATTTGTACGCAGCCGTTGCACGATCAGTAATCTCGAGCTCGTTTGCTGTTGCTTCGGGAACGGCCTCGTTTGACGGCTCAGGTCTCGCGGTCGTGGGTTCGAGCTTTGAGAGTTTTTCCCGTGCGCTACCCGATGAACTCAGAGCGATCGAGCGTTTGTAGAAGTCTCGAGCCGCCAGCGGTTGACTCTGAGAATTTGCCAGATCTCCGGCCGCTTCGAAGGCGTCGGCTTTCGTTCGGTCATCGAGAACATTGGAAAACTCATCGATACGCTCAATTGTTTTCCAAGCGCGCGCTCGGTTGGTCTTGATGTCTTGAGCGAGCAAAGTCGTTAACGCCGATGCAAAAGCGGCTTTGAGTCGAGACGATTGCGCCCCGAGCACCATCCACTCCGGATGATTCGATGTCTCGTCGAGCGCATGGGCGATCATCGTCGATGACTTCAGTGAAGGTTTTGCTTTAACCGCGCACTCAAGCTCAATCGTCGTGAGCCAACCTTGAAGACTCTTGGCCTTCGGGCGCGCAGTGCGGGCGCGCTCCACACACGCTCCGAAATCGCCCTCGACTTGCGCTTGTTTCACGCGAATCAAAACGGCAGCCGGATCTTTTTCTGAAATTTTCTCGGGCTGACCCACCCCGTAAATCCAACGGGGCGCACTCATCTTTTCTTGGCTCGACAGCATTATCGACTCAAGAGCTGCGAAGGCGTTCGATGAGATAAGAAAGAGAGCGATTGCAAATTTCATTTCGGCACCTCGAGAAGATGAATCGACGGTACAGTCGAGACATTTTTAAATGTCGCTGGCCACGTAGGTTCCGTTGGATAGGCGGCTTGCTCTTCCGGGCCCCAAAGAATGTACTTAGCCCCAAGGGCGTGTGCGGTTTGCGTGTAATCAGTGGCCGGATCAGCTTGCATCAGTTTTTTGAGGAGCGCGAGGCGTTGGGCGTGATCGATTCCGTGCGACCACAAATGGCCTTCGTAACCGACGGCGCGAACCCGCCCGAAGAAAGTGAGCGTGTGATTGTGATTGGTCGCGGCCGCGATGACGGCGTCTTTCGGAATATCACGAAGTACACCTTCTAGATTTGCGAGCGCGCGAGTCGAATAAACTTCGGCGCCTCGCTTGCTCGGAGGCGCGAGCGTCACTTCGACGGCGAGAAAGCCCGCGAAGAAGAGAATGAAGGCGATGATGTATTTTGAAAATCCCGGCACGCGTGAATCGAGCGAAAGCCACGCGAGGCGAGCAAACCCGAGATAAGGAAAGATGAGAATCTTGACGTTGTCCCAGCCCCAAGGGGCGACCATCACGTTGAAGAAAATGAGAAAAAGACCCAGATAAATCGAGAACTCCGCCGCCCATCGACGATTCTTCGCACGCCAAATTGCAATCCCAACGGCAAGTGGGAGAAGCAACCAAGGTCCGAAATTTTGCAACATGAACCGAGGCGCCTCGGCGGCGGTCGTGAGCCACCACCCGTCCCAGTGAATGACGGAGGTTTTCTTCAGCCCGTCACTCGTGCGCAAGGTGAAATAAATGGCCGGCACATAGGCGACAAGCGCCATTCGAGAGAACAAGAGCTCTTTGAGAGCTTTGAAGCTGCGACGATTAGCAATCGCCATCAAAGCCATGATGATGCTGACGATGACGAACGCATGCGCGTGAAACAAAGGGAGTAAGCCCCAGAGAAGACCGAGAGATGTGAGAAGACCCTTCGACGGTTTAAGTTCATCCGCGTAAATTCGGCGGGTCGCTTCGATGAGAAGAAGACCGACCGGTAAAGCGAACATGACTCCGCGCTGGGTGATGTAAACGGCGAGAAA
>CAJYIL010000295.1 GCA_913774795.1 Pseudobdellovibrionaceae bacterium | reverse complement strand
TTTCTCGCGAAGCTGCGCAAATCGAATTTTCTCCTGAGCAAATCGTGATCAGCGAATTGTCGAGCCGCGGCTCTCTCGCCGTCAATGGTCGGCCGACGTCTCTAGAATCCATCAAAGATGGCGACGTCATTCAGATCGGTGAAACTGAATTCACGTTCCAGGTCGAAGCTTTAATACTGGCACCGGTAGGGACGCCTCCTCCGTCACCTCAGCCCATCGGCTCTTACACGGCCACTCGCTCGAACGCTCGTCGCCAGGCTCAAGCGCAAAACGGCGGCGGTGGGAAATTGATGTTTTACGTCATTTTGCTTGCGCTTATTGGCGGAGGCGCTTGGTTGATGACTTCAAAACCGAAGATCAATAACCCGGGCATCGTCTTGCGCACGACCGACAAGATGACCGAAGAAGTGAAGGCATCATCGGACCGAGTCGAAGAGATCATCAAAAAACGCACGTTCAAAAACGATGAGGAAAAGACGCGCTTCGAGGAAGCCCAAAAGCAATATCAAGTGGGCTTTCGGGACTATCAAAAAGGCCAGTATATGCGCGCCATGCGTGAGTTCGAGACGGCGCTGGCGATCGACCCCGACAATCAGCTCGCCCGTCGTTACTACAAGCTCGCTGAAAAACAACGCGATGAAATCGTCGCAGACTTAAGTCTCGAAGGGCGCCGGTACAAGGACAAACACATGTATTCTAGATGTACCGCTGCATTCGAAAAGGTGCTCGAGCAGATCCCGAATAAGGACGATGCCAAGTACAAAGAAGCCGAAGCTTTGAGAAAAGAATGTGAGCTCTTACAAGACGAAAGGTTCCAGTAACGTGTTTCGCCTGAAAGTTCGCCTCCACGGCTCAGATGTGAAAGAGGTCGCTCTCGAGAGCGGTCGCGAGTATACGTTTGGCCGCGGCAGCGACTGCGATGTACAGCTCGAGGATCAACCGGGCATCTCGCGCACTCACTTCAAAGTCTTCGAGCAAGACGGCGCGTGGGCCGCGCAAGTCGTTTCGAAGTTCGGCGATATCAACGTGGCTGGCTCGCCCGTTCAATCCGTGACTCTTGAGAACGGCTCCGTTTTTAAACTGAGTGGCTACGATTTCCTATTCTTCGAAGCACAAGCCTCGGTCGTTACACCCATTCGCGAAGAGGCCGAAGACGCGGCGGTCGATCTCGCCGAGCCTCAACAGATCGCCGTTGGCCAATCTCAGATATCGCCAAATCTTCCTGTCGCCAATATCGCTCCAGTTGAGTTCGAAGGGTCTGACGAAGCGACTCGCGTAATGGAGATGCAGACGTGGGGCGAACCGTACGTTCGCATCGTCGAATCGTCGGGGCGCGAAGAGACCATCAAACTCGAAGGTCGCAAATGGATCGCCGGCCGTGAAGAAGGTTCGCAGATTCTCTTGAACGACCGCAAAGCATCTCGCCGACAGTTCGAGCTCGTCTCGTCTCCGCAAGGCAATTTCGTTCGCGATCTCGGATCATCGAACGGAACACAGCTGAACGGAATGCCGCTGGCTCCAGACGAGCTGAAGCCCCTTCGAAGTGGCGACGTCATTCAAGTCGGTGCCCTTCAGATTTACTTTGAGGTTCGCGATCCGAATTTCGAGCGGCGTCTTCAGGTCGTTCCTCCAGCAATCATGCAACAACAGCTGCCGGCTGTTGCAGCCGTGCAATACGAAATGATCAGCTACCCAGTCGTTCAAGGACCCGGTGGTGCCGTGCGTGTCGGACCTGGCGGTGTGCCTTCGGTTTATCAGGCACCTGAATGGGAAGACGGCGCGAAAAACGACAAAAACGCGAAAGCAAAGAAGTTCAGATTCATTCTCGCCGTGATCGTCGTCGGCGCCGTCGTCGCTTATCTTCTCGACGGAGGCGACAAACCGACTTCGCCGAAGCAAGGTCCGAAAGCGGTGGTTCAGACTCCGCAGCAACAGGCCTTCGCGAAACTGCCTCCGCAAAAGCAACAGTTCGTGAAAGAGGCTTACATTCTCGGGAAGAACTTGTTCATGCAGGGCAAGCTAGCCTCAGCCGCCGAGCAGTTTGCGAAAATCCACGAAATCTTGAAAGAGGGTTACGAGGATTCACTCGCTCGCGCCGAAGAATGCGCGGCTCAAGCTGAACAAGAGCGCAATCGTCTTGCGATCGAAGCCGAGATGAAGC
>CAJYIL010000294.1 GCA_913774795.1 Pseudobdellovibrionaceae bacterium | reverse complement strand
CGAAGTCAGCGACTGCGCAGAGGCACCGAAAAGTGTCAGAGGAATTTGCGAGAGCGTCGTGAAGAGCGGACCCCACGTCTGGAAAAACAAGAGCTGCGAGAGAAGCGGAAATGGATTGAAATGCGTGAGCCCGCGAAATGCGAGCAGCGCATCTTTGGCCCGATCGGATTCATCCCAGCCGGGCGCTTCGAAGGACGTGAGATTGGGAATCGTGAGGCGCCACGCAAAGATACTGACAAGCGTAACCGCTAAAACCCAAATGACCTGGCGAACGAGAGGCTTTCTCATGTGAGCGTGACCGTATCAGCTCGCAGGAACATCACTCAAGTGAGACTTAGACACCGACGATTCATAAGTCGAATTGAAATCCCAGCTGGAGAGCGTGCACGTTGAGCGAAGCGCGAGATTCCCGGCGAACCGCCTGCCAGAGATAACCGACTTCCGCGCGAACTTTGCGCGCCTCCCCGACCGGAAGCCCAAGAGCCGAGTAGAACCGATTCTGCGCAAGCGTCGCCCAGGTGCCGCGGGCGTAATCGACAAAGAACTCATTGTTCATCGAAAGGTAGAGGCCTGGCTCTGACGCTTTCGGGTACCGACCGCTGATTCGATAGCGCAATCGATTCGCGAAATTCGAAGCCCCATTTTGTTCGATGAACCGCTGTTCAACGCGCACGCGGTGCGAGAGACCGACGGGTTCGCCCAGAGTCCACTTGTATTCCAGTTGCTGGAAGATGCGGTTCTCGGAGTTGTCAGGTTCGATCAAGAGATCGTAGTCGGTCGAATTCACGTAAGCGTAGCCTGCCCCGATTTTTAATCCGGGCGCGATCGTGTAGTTCAGCGAGGTGCGTGCCAGGGTCTGTCGATTCTGATCAAGTGCTTCAGCCTGGCGTATTTGAAAGTCAGAGGCGACGTTCCAGGTTTCGTTCAGCTTCACGTCGGGGAAGAACATCAACCATCCCCCTCCGGTCGTATCGGCGAAGGCAGGAGCGGAAATCACGATCACACTGAGGAGGCTGGTGAGAAAACGCATGCTCCGACCCTACCTCAGGCCCTGTGGCGAGGCCACGTCTGCATTGCTAAAAAAAAGGCGCCCCGGTGGCGCCTTTTCGAAAATGTCTTAAGCGAGAGCTTAGTACACCACGTGGTGGGTAAGCGATTCGTCGAGACGCGGATCTTTCAGCGGAACAACCGCGTTCTTCGAGAGGAAGTTCGTGATCGACCAAACGAAGAGGCCACCGAACATCAAGAACGTGCCGAGCTCGTACCAAGAGATCTGCCATGAATCCATGAAGTTCGGGTAAACCATCCAGTGGATGTCGATGTACTCCATGACCAAGATCAAGACTGCAACCATCGACGAATGAGCGATCGAACGCTTCGCCGCGCGAGGGAGCATGAGCAAGAACGGAACGAAGAACTTGAAGATGAGGAGTGACAACGTCACGGCCATCCATCCGCCCGATGAGCGGTTCAAGTAGAAGATCGTTTCTTCAGGCAAGTTTGCGTACCAGATCAAGAGGAACTGCGAGAAGCCAATGTACGCGTAAAAGATCGTGAACGCTTTCATGAACTTCGAGAGGTCATGCAAGTGTTCAACGGTCATCCATCCGCGCGCGTACCCTTTACGAAGAAACTGACCGCACATCAGGACCATGACTGCGTTCGAAGCCTGGAAAGCGCCCGCGAAGCAGTAAACGCCCCAGATCGTCGAGTACCAGTGAGGCTGCAAGCTCATGAGCAAATCAACCGACAAGAGCGAGAACGAGAGCGCGAAGAACACGAGCCATCCGACCGAGAGGCGAGCGTTCTTCACCGTGTGAACGGGGCTGCCGTCTTTATCTTGCGCGAGCGAATTTCCGATCATCGCGCGGCGGAACAAGATCATGCAGGCGAAGAACACGACCAAACGAATGATCACGAATGTGACGTTCAAGTAGCCGCTTTTTCCGAGGAGGATCGGGTCGTTCGCGACGTGCTCTTTGTTCATCCACTCATACAGGTGGCTGAATCCGAACAAGAGAACGATCGTCGAAGCCGCTGCGACTGTGAGGTAGGACGTCATCGCTTCGGAGAGACGACGAATCACAACCGACCAACCTGCGTTCGCCGCGTG
>CAJYIL010000293.1 GCA_913774795.1 Pseudobdellovibrionaceae bacterium | reverse complement strand
CACCGATTCTATTTTAAAAGCCCTCGAACGCATGAATTACTCGGAACCAACCGACGTTCAAGCGCGCACGATCCCGCTCGTTCTCGACGGCCGCGACGTCCTCGTCACAGCGCAGACCGGAACAGGTAAAACGGCGGCGTTCACTGTCCCGATCCTGCAAAAGATGATGGCGCAACTCGACACTGACCAACCGGTTCGTCGCGCTCTCGTGCTCGCCCCGACTCGCGAACTCGCTGAGCAAACGGGAACTGTTTTGAAGGAACTCACGTTTTTCTACCGTCGGCTCCGTTACGCGGTCGTCATCGGTGGGGCTCCTTATCCGAAACAATTTCGCGAGCTCGGATTAAATCCTGCTTTCGTCATCGGAACTCCAGGGCGCATCATCGATCACCTCGAGACCGGAACATTGAAGCTCGCTGATTTCGATGTCCTCGTTTTGGATGAAGCCGATCGCATGCTCGACATGGGATTCTCTCCGCAGATCGAAATGATCGTTTCGAAATTTCCGGCCGCTCGTCAGACGATGATGTTCTCCGCCACTCTGCCCGCCGAAGTTCGCGGTCTCGTCGCTCGCTATTTGTCGAATCCCGCACGCGTCGCGATCGGCGAAGAAAACAAGCCGGTTGCACGTATCCAGCAAGATGTCATCGAACTCTACGAACACGACAAAGACGAAACTTTGCTCCGTGAGATATCCAAAGCGTCAGGTTCGGTGATCGTCTTCTGCAAAACTCGTTTGCGCACAGACTTGGTGGCGTCGATGCTCCAAGAAAACGGCCACAAGGTTGCGCCTTTGCACGGTGAGCTCGGCCAGAGCTTACGCCGTCGAGTGACGACGGCCTTTCGCGATGGTGAGATTCGCATTTTGGTCGCGACCGATATCGCGGCTCGCGGTCTCGACATCGATCACGTTCGTCACGTGATCAACTACGATTTACCGATGCTCCCGGAGGACTACGTTCACCGCATCGGTCGTACGGGTCGTAACGGCGCCGAAGGTCATTCGGTTGCGTTTGTGACTCCGCAAGAGAAACACCGCTGGGGACAAATCTTGAAGCTGATTCGCGGAGGTTCGGCGGCGACGCCTTCGGGCGCTCGCGGTTACAAGAATGCCTCGGCGCGCGGAGCATTCTCCGCGGATGCGCGTCGTCAGCCGTTCACATCGGCGTATATGGGTCCGACCGAGCGCGATCTTCGCGCGGCCGGCACACCGTCTCGGGGTGCGAAACGTGCCGCGGCGGCTGAGCCGCGATCGGTGAAACCCGTGCGTTCGTCGGCGCGTGGTGCGGG
>CAJYIL010000292.1 GCA_913774795.1 Pseudobdellovibrionaceae bacterium | reverse complement strand
GTTCTCGCTTATTTGAGATGTTCATTGTCACCGAATGAAGTCGCCTTTCGGCGTGTTCTGAACACGCCGTCTCGCGGAATCGGGGAGACGACGGTTGAGCGACTCGACCAACACGCCAATGCCCTCGGTTTTAAGTTCCATGTCGCCGCGAGAAACTGGCGCGCGGCCGGCATCCAAGAAAAGGTCGGCGAGAACATCGATCAGTTCTTCCGCATTCTCGATCAACTCCCAGACCAAATCCTGCGCGGTGATCCATCGAAGTCGGTGGGAGAAACGCTTCTCGCTAAACTTCGCGAGATGGGGTACCGCGATCACTTGCTACAAACCTCGAAAGATTCTCAAGCGCTCGAAAAGCGTTGGGTGATCGTCGAAATCTTCTGCCGCGTTCTCGATGCGTTTATCGCCAAAGGCGGGCGCGACGAAAAAACGCTTCACGAGTTCATCGATGCGATGGAGCTTCGGGATGCCGCCGACGAAGACGAAAAAGATAAAACCCCGAAGGTTCAGCTTCTCACGCTTCATGCGTGTAAAGGTCTCGAATGGCCGTGCGTGATATTTATCGGGGTCGAAGAAGACCTTATCCCGCACAAGACTCTTGGCTCGGATGTCAGCGAAGAGCGACGTCTTTTCTACGTCGGCGTCACGCGGGCGAAAGAGCACTTGATTCTCACGCGGGCTCGTTCGCGAAAACGCTACGGGCGTTTTGCGCCGGTCGCGCCATCTCGGTTCTTGCTCGAAATTCCTCCGCCTCTCTTGAGCGCGTTCGAATCAGGCTTTAGACCCGTCGGCGAAGATCAGCGTAAGAATTTGCTCGCCGATCTCTTCAAGAAACTTGAAGTGAACTCAGCAAGCCAAAAAATCGAGAAGTGATCGTCAAGGGCAGTAAGGCAAATCGATCGTCGCGGGTTTCTCGACGAGGCGCCCGGTTTCGCTCGTGAAGGTCTTCGTGAAGCGAATAAATCCGTTTCGGCGCGCGGCCTCGAGATCAAACGTGAGAGTCGTGTTCGCGCGATCGATTTCACCTAAGCCCATTGAAACTCGCTCGGATTCATCGAGCGCCGGTTGAACACCCCAGACCGGAATCGAGAACAACATCGAGACCTGATTTGATTTTCGCGTGAGTGAGCGGAGGCCGAGCTCGCTTG
>CAJYIL010000291.1 GCA_913774795.1 Pseudobdellovibrionaceae bacterium | reverse complement strand
CTTTACGTACTCAAGACCTTTGATCTCGTCATAAGGTTGTCCTTGGACGTACTCCACGCGCAGCGCTTGCGCGATGGCTGGATAAAGCGTTCGAGAAACAAGAGTCGACTTCCCTGATCCGCTCACGCCCGTGACGGTCACCAAACGATTCAACGGAAACTTCACGTTCACGTTCTTCAGGTTGTGCCCACGCGCTCCGCGGATTTCGATCGAGTATTTGTAAGTATCGATTTCGACCGGGCGATGAGTCGTTTCGATCTTCGTTTTCTTGCCGCCGGTTAAGTAAGGCACGGTGATCGAGTCGCCAGACTTGTAAAAGTCTTCGGTCGTACCCGTGTACATCACTTCTCCACCCAAGTGACCCGAGCCCGGGCCCATTTCGATCAAATTGTTTGAGCTTTCGATCACGTCTTTGTCGTGCTCAACAACAACGAGAGTGTTGCCGAGTTCGTTCAGAGCTTTCAAAATTCCGATCAAGCGATCGTTATCGCGCGGGTGGAGGCCAACCGTTGGTTCATCGAGAACGTAAAGCGTTTGCGAGAGGCCCATGCCGAGCTGCTTCGCCAAGTTGAGGCGTTGAAATTCTCCCCCCGACAAAGTCTTCGTCGGCCGATCCATTGTCAGATACTCGACGCCAACATCGTTCAAGAATCTCAAACGCGAGCGAATCTGCATCAAGATTTCGGATGCGACTTCTTCCTGCGCCTTCGTGATTTTCAAATCCGTGAACGCGCGATGGAGTTCGCCGATCGTCATTCCGCTGAATTCATGAATCGTGTGGCCACCGATGCGCACGTACGAAGATTCAGGCTTGAGGCGTGATCCTTTGCAGGTCGGGCACGTGAACGGCGACTTGTAACGCGACAGAAAAACGCGCACGTGCATCTTGTATTTTTTCGTTTCGAGGTATTCAAACAAGCCTTCGACCCCGAAGAACTTATCGTCGCCTTTCCAGAGAACGTCGCGCTGAGCTTTCGGTAGTTTGTTCCACGGCGTGTTGACGTCGATCTTCTCTTTCTTGCAGTAGCCCAAGAGAAGTTTTCGGTCGCTCGATGCGCTCGGCATGTTGAATGGGTGGAGCGCACCTTCTGCGATCGAGAGGTTCGGATTCGGGATCACTTTCGCTTCGTCGATCGTCAAAATATTTCCGAAGCCGTTACACGAAGCGCACGCACCGACCGGGTTGTTGAACGAGAAGAGTTGCGAAGTGACTTGCGGAAAAACGAAGCCGCAAACCGAACAGGAGTTTTCTTCGGAGAAGCAAAGTTCTCTTCCGTCAGTCGAGAGAACGGTCGCGCGCCCTCCGCCGATCTCGTTATTGAACTTGAGAGCGGCGTGGTACGCCTGACCGATCGAATCGGCGACGCGGCCTTCATCATCTTTCGAGAACGCCATCCGGTCGATGACGACGTAGAAGTCATCCGACGGCAGTATGCTTGCGTCTTTCGCCGACGGTTTGATCTCGACGATTTGCCCGATGTCGCGCTTGCCTTCGGCCGGGCGGCAAGGCGGGTAGCCAACGCTCGGCAAAGTGCCCTTCGCATTTGGCTCCGGGTTCTCAACCGCTTTACGAGCTTTCTTTGCAGTCGTCTTTTTCTCCGGAATGGCGCGTTCGAATTTCGCACCCGATGGAATGTAAATTCGGAGAAAGCCTTCTTGCGCGAGAAGTTGAAGGAGCTTCACGCCCGTCGCGACTCGGCGGTCTTTGTACACCGGAGCCATGACGTATCCGCGTGCGCCGTCGAAGTTCTCGAGAGTTTTTCTTGTGGCATCCGTGACGGATTCGCGCTCGATGTTGAACCCGTAAGTCGGACACTGAGTTTGGCCAATTTTTTCGAACAGCAAGCGGATGTAATCGACCACTTCCGTCGTCGTGCCGACGGTCGATCTCGAAGTTTTCACGGAGTTTTTTTGCTCGATCGCGATCGCGGGAGGAATGTTCTTTACGCCCTCGATGTCGGGCTTCGGAGCTTTTCCGAGGAACTGGCGAGCGTAGTTGGAGAGAGATTCGATGTAGCGGCGTTGGCCTTCGGCGTACAACGTTTCGAAGGCGAGCGATGATTTTCCGGAGCCCGAGGGGCCGCACACGACCGTGAAGCTTCCGATCGGAATCTTCACTTCGATGTTCTTTAGGTTGTTCTGCTTAACGCCCCAGAGTTCGATCTGTTTGGCCATCTCAAGTCTCCGTCGCCGGAGACCTGGAGTGGTCAGTCCGACAAATCTTTTTTCAAGAAGTCTGTATCGTCTTGCATCGATGGAGAACCGCTCAGTGTTTTCGGTTCTGTGCCGTCGACGAACGCCTGGCGCACGGACTTCACAGTAGAGGATGAAGAAAGCCCGCCAGTCTGACCGTCGATGTTAGCGAAGACGATGCCCTGTGGCACCGAAAACTCTTCGATCGGCAGATCTTGATGCGCAGACTTCATATACTGCACCCAAATAGGAAGCGCAGTGTCGCCTCCGACCTCACCCAGCCCGATCGACTTTTCTTGATCGAATCCCACCCATGTTCCGGTCGCGATTTGCGGTGTGTAGCCGATGAACCAACCATCGAAGTACCCATTGGTCGACCCTGTCTTGCCGGCGACTGGTCGACCGAGAGCCAACGCTTTTCCGCCCGTGCCTTCGTTCACCACGCCTTGAAGAATCGTCGTCATGAGGTAAGCCGTCTCAGGTCGGATGAGTTGGTTTGGATCCTGGAAGTAAAAGCCCGATGTCCACGGCAAACCAGGTTGGCGATCGGTGCCGATCGTGAGTGATTTTGCGAATGGAGGCGGTTGCGAATTCTGTGCTTTGCGCTGTTCAAGTGACGCGTTGGCGGCGCTGATCTCTTTGTCGAAACGGCGATCGAGCGAGATGTTTTCGGCGAGAACTTTACCGGTGCGATCGGTGACTTTTCTCACGATGAGCGGAGTCACTTTCACGCCGCCGCGACCGAATTCCGAGAAGACTTTCGTCATCTCGTAAATCGTGAGTGAGCTCGAGCCGAGAACGAGCGAGAGATCGTTGTTGAGCGGAGAAAAAACGCCCAAGCGTTTTGCGTAGTCAGTTGCCCAAGTGACACCGACGTCTTCGAGAATTTTGACCGACGGAATATTCAGTGAGCGAATAAGAGCTTTGCGGAAAAGGATGTCGCCTTCGAATTTTTGTTCGTGGTTATGGGGCTTCCAGACTTTGCCTTCTTCTTGGCCTTCGTCTTCACCTTCGTAAACGAGCGGAGCATCTTGAACCGGGGTGCCGGGCGTGTAGCCGCGATCGAGTGCTGATGCGTAGACGATCGTTTTAAAGCTTGAACCGGTTTGGCGTCTAGCTTGGATGGTTCGGTTGAACTCGTTTTTGTTGTGGATGAATTCGTAACCGCCGACCATCGCGATGACTTCGCCGGTGTGTTGATCGAAGGAGAGAAGCGCACCTTCGAGAATCGGGCGTTGCTCGAGCATCAAGTAGGCGTAGTCGTCGAACGCTTGAGCGGGTTGGGCCTTTTGGCCCTTCTTGATAGCCGCTTGCACGCGGCGGAATTTGTCGTCTTGAACTTTTACGAGCACAACATCACCGGCCTTGAGCGCTTGCGAAGGCTTCGTGATGCGAGGGGCGCGCTTGAGGTTGACGGCTGTGTCGAAGCGTCTTGCCCACGACATATCGGCGATATCGATCAAACCTTGTCCGTCGGCGAAGCGGGCCGTGACGAGGCCCTGAACGTCATCGACTTTCGTGATGAGCGCCTCAACGACCTGACCTTTTTCAACGTAAGTCGGGATGTTCGAGAGGATTTGCCCGTTGGGCGCTTTCTTGTGAAAGACCTCGAGTGGAGCATCGGGTGCGAAGTTTCCGTTCGGTTCGATGATGCGAGTCGGTTGAGTCTCGGACTGGAGTGTTTTGCGAGACGCGAGCAAGAATTTTTCTTGTTCCTTGGGATCAAGAATCGTCTTGATCGGTCCGCGCCATCCTTCGCGCTTGTCAATTTCTCTCAAGCCGTCTTGGACCGATTTGTTCGCGGCGACTTGGGCTTTGTAGTCGATCGATGTGTAGATCTTGAGGCCTTCATCGAGGAGAGCTTTTTCTCCGACGATCGGAATCAGCATCTGTCTGAGAGTTTCAACGAAGTGAGGAGCAATGAACTTCGTTTCACGGCTCACATAAACGGTGACGGGTTCGTTGATCGCCTGCTGATACTCTTGATCGTTAATGTATTTCAAATCGCGCATACGGCCGAGAACGTAGCGCTGACGCGTTTTCGCTTTTTGCGGATACTTCGTCGGGGAGTAGTCGCTCGGCGCTTTCGGGAGACCCGCGAGCATCGCTTCTTCGGCGATCGTGAGTTTATCGAGCGGCTTTCTAAAGTAAGTGTCGGCCGCGGCCGCGACACCCCAAGCCCCCTCACCAAAATAAATTTGGTTGAGGTAGAGATACATGATGTCTTGCTTGCTCAAGTTGTCTTCCATCTTTTGCGACAGAAGGATCTCTTTGATCTTGCGCGTATACGTTTTTGCGTTGTCTTGCAGAAGAAGCGTCTTCGCGAGCTGTTGCGTGATCGTCGAAGCCCCTTGGCGCTTTTCACCGGTCGTCATGTTGACGATGAACGCTCGCATCATCGCGATGTAGTTCACACCGTTGTGTGTCCAGAAGGTGTCGTCTTCCGCCGCGACGAACGCGTTCTGAAGTTTCAACGGAATTTTTTCGTACGGAGTGAGGATGCGCTTTTCACGTGCGAACTCACCGATCTTTTGACCGCCGCGTGCGTACACTTCGGTGACCATCAGCGGTTTGTAATCGGAGACTTTGATGATTTCGGGGAGGTCGTTACCAAGCGAGAGAATGCTTGCGTAAGCGCCGGCAAGACCAAGAAAGAAAAGGGCGAGGAAGACTGCTAAAACACGCGCGAACTTCATGATACCTCGGGCCCATTGCTGGTTTTTTTGGGGCCACTGTCATCAGCTTTGTTTCAGGAGCTGATATCGTACCGCTTCGAGCGCGGTACGTTCAAGATATCGAGGTGATTGTATAGGTTTAGGTGCG
>CAJYIL010000290.1 GCA_913774795.1 Pseudobdellovibrionaceae bacterium | reverse complement strand
GTTCTCGGCACGCGCAGCTCGCAGAAGTGAACCGTGCCCTTCGTGAAGCGCACCCATCGTCGGAACAAAGCCGACGCTCCCGTTGAGTGATCGCCGGAATTCCTGCCACTCTGAAACGGATTTGAAGAGTCTCATGCGTGGCCTTCTTTCGAGACTGTTGAATACACGGGCTCAGTCGATGGCCCCTGCGTTTTCTCCGTCGGCATCGCGTACGATTCTTTCGGCGCAGGGAAAGTTCCCTCGATCACATCGGCGTGATAGCGATTTAAGGCTTCGGTTACGAACGTGAATCCGTCGGCGTACTTGCGAACGAACTTCGGTTTAAAAGACGCGTTCAAACCAAGCAGGTCTTGGAAAACAAGAACTTGTCCCGAACACGCCGGTCCTGCGCCGATTCCGATCGTCGGAATGTCGAGGGCCGCGGTCACGCGGGCTGCAATTTCTGAAGGCACGCATTCAAGAACCAACGCGAAGGCTCCCGCTTTCTGAACGCGGAGCGCTTGTTCCAGCAAGGCGTCGCCCGCTGCTTGAGACGTCGCTTGAACTTTGAAGCCACCGAGACCGTGAACCGATTGCGGCGTGAGCCCTAAATGACCGATCACGGGCACGCCGGATTCAACGATGTGTTTGATCGTCTCGAAGCTGCCGTCGATGCCTTCGATTTTCACCGCTTGCGCGCCTGCGACCATGACGGCACGAACCGCGTTCATCGTTGATTCGAGCGAACCCCGGTGCGCGAGAAACGGAAGATCCGAAATCAAAAATTTGGTCGGCGCACCCCTTCGAACCGCGGCCACGTGAAACGCCATCATCTCGACAGTCGCAGGCAGCGTTGTCGAGTGACCGTGCATCGTCATCGCGACCGAATCGCCGACTAGGATGCAATCGACATTGCTGGCTTCCACGATCGCGGCCGAAGTAGCGTCGTAGCAAGTGACCATCGAGATCTTACGCTCCGGTGAGCGGCGAAAATCTAAAACGGATTTCATAAAAGTCCTCCGAGAGGAAAAGGGGCAGGGGCTTCACGAGAGAGTGAAGTGGAGACGAATGCGCGATACAACTCGGCCAAAGGGTCACCGTCGAGAGCCTCGAGATGCTTCTCGATCGTTTTGAAATCTCCGCGTTTCAATGGGCCTGTTAAAACCGTTTCGCCGGGCGAAGCCGTGAGAAGGTTTTGAGCGGTCTTCACGAGGTAGGGAAACAGAATCTCGCGCGGGAGGCCCAGCGACTGAAAACGCTCGAAGACCGCCTCCCAGAGAATGACAGTGAAGTTCCCGCTCGCGACACAAAGCGCGTGGTAGAGCGGCTTCGCCTCAGGCGAGAGTTCAACGACGACGTTGGTGAGACCGGGCAATTCGACAATTCTCCCTTTCTCCAGAACGAACGGGATCGCGCGGTACTCGTCGAGTGAGTAAAGATCCGGGCCAAAAGTCATCAGGGGATGAATCGAAGGAACTGCCGGTGTGACGAGGGCGCCCGAAAAATGAACGCAGACATGGGTGCGGAGAAATGGGTGAGCCGTCAAAAACGGCTCGATCGCGGAGTCGGAAATGGCGAGGAGAACGTGCGTGCAGCGGTCAGCCAAAGTTTCGAGCGAGCCGCCCAAGCGACGAGACCATTGATCGAACGATAAGTTTTCAAGCCTTAAATAATGGGCGAAATGCCGAGCGAGACGCCCGTCACCGACGAGGAGAAAATGTGCTGCAGCAGGTACCTGTCTCATGGATCAAGTCCTTATGTTGACACCTGAATACGCTCGTCTTGCCTCACACGCAAGTCCCACTTGACCCACCACGTAAGCCGCCATACTCCAGAGCGCATGACTAAAGAGACTTTCCAGAAGTGGTTCGTTCGCCTCTATATTCCGGCACTTATGCTCATCATCCTGGCCGGAATGCTCTTCGTTCTAAAGTTCGGCTACAAACCTGTCCCGCCGATGGTGATGACGCCGTCGTTCTTCGATCAGCCGGAGGAGATTGGCGCGGTCGCCTTCCGCCGTTTCTACGCCGAGATTCGTGAGCGCAAACTTGTGATCTTCGGAACACCAAATGATCCCGACTACCACCGCGACATCCTGCAGGGATTTTTAGCTGCGGCAAAACACGACGGAGCGCCGTTTGAGGTTTTGATCAGCGAAGTCGACATGCCGCCGATCACAAAGCCCGAGGGTCTCGAGGAGATCAAAGTTCCGACTAACACTCCGACCCAAAGTGAATGGATCGACGCGCTCAACAAAGCTCAAGGAAAACGCGTGATCGTTTATCTGCCTGCGGTCTACTCGACGCACACGTTAGCGGGAAATC
>CAJYIL010000289.1 GCA_913774795.1 Pseudobdellovibrionaceae bacterium | reverse complement strand
GCTGACTTGCACCGGGTTTCTCTCGCATCATCGACTCTCGGTCTTGATTCATCAGACGAAATGCTGCGGGCATCTGCCGCGTTCGTGAAGCCGGGTTTGCAATTCGAAAAAGGCCATATCGAATCCTGGTCGCCCGGCGCGGAGTACGACATCGTCTTCTCAAACGCAGCTCTTCAGTGGGTCGGTGACCACCGTTCACTTTTCGCACGTTTGCGTGGAGCTTTGCGACCGGGCGGTCAGCTCGCCGTGCAGATGCCCATGAACCACGACTATCCGACACACGTGATCGCCTCGCAGATGAGTCATGAGCCGCGCTGGAAAGCGAAGCTCAAAGGGCAGGTCTACGATAAGTTTTCATCTCTCTTGTCGGTTGAGGACTACGCGGCGTTGTTGTTCAAGCTGGGCTTCGTTGAGCAATCGGTCTCTTTAAGAGTTTATCCGCAGCTCATGGAGTCTCGTGAGGGAGTCGTCGAGTGGGTGCGGGGATCGATGCTCACGTACTTCCAGTCGCGACTGACGCCAGAAGATTTCGACGAGTTCGTCGGTGAATTCGAAGATCGCCTGTTTCAGGTCTTGCCCGATGACCAGCCGTTCTTTTATCCGTTCAAACGGGTGCTGATGTGGGCGCGCTTGCCGGTTGAGGGCTAAGAGCTTATGAACGCGCGGATGGCTTCGCTCGCTTGACCGATGAGGTTTAGGCCATCGAGGTGGCCGCCGTCGCCTTCGATGGTGAAGACATCGACTTGGCGACCAAGTCTACGTAGCTCCGTGGCTCCACGCGCCGACATTTGCGGCGTCATCAAGAGATCGGTCGCCGACGGGATCATCAGAAAGCGGGCGCGAATTCGATCTTTGCGATCTTCGATCGAGAACAGTTGATTCGCTCGCGCGATTCTTAAGACCGCGTTCGCATCGCACGTCTGCGCACGAAGTGCCCCGGCTTCATCGAGATGTTTATCGATTGCGAATCGCGCGTTCAATTTCTGAAGTGGATCGCCGTCGTGCGCGAGTCTCCGGCCAAAAAGGCGATTGGCCCAGTTTTGGTGAAGCGCCGTAAAGGTGATGAGCTTGAATGCTTGGGCAAGACCGCGCAGAGGCTCGCGACCGGTTCCGTAGTAATCGCCGTTCTGAAAATCAGGATCGTCGAGAATCGGCTGACACCACTGCTGAAGCTGCGAAATCAAATAAGGTTCAGCGCTGAGTCCCGGACCGATGACCGGCATCGCGCGATCGAAGAATTCAGGATAACGAGCGGTCCATTCGAAGGTTTGGAGCGCCCCCATCGAAGGGCCGCAGACCGCATGAAGTCGCGTGACGCCAAGTGAATCGACGAGCTTCTTTTGTGCGTCGACGAAATCGGTGATCGTCACGATCGGGAAAGACGACCCGTAAACACGGCCCGTTTGCGGATTGATCGATGATGGACCGGTCGAAACAACTGTCGCGACTCGCGCGTTGACGTTCGAGAGAACGTCAGACGAGATCACGAAGAACTTGTTGGTGTCGATCGCTTTACCTGGCCCGATGATGGCGTCCCAGTAACCTGGTTCGGGATCACTTTCGCGATAGCGACCCGCGCAGTGAGACGTGCCTGAGAAAAAGTGACAGATCAAAATCGCGTTGGTGCCGTCGGCATTCAACTGACCAAACGTTTCGTAACCGATCGCGACGTCACGCAAGACAGAGCCCGACTGGAGCTTAAACTCTGGAATGCGGAATGTCTTTTTTTGCACGATCACGAGCGAACTTCCTTTGACGTCAGACGAGGCCCAAACTAGGACCAATGAAGTTCGAAATCAAGAGGGGGAATCGATGTCTTTGAAAGGCAAAAGCGCACTTGTCACGGGCTCCACGAGCGGAATCGGTTTAGGTCTCGCGGTCGCGTTCGCCAAGCAGGGAGCGAACTTAACCCTCAACGGTTTCGGTGATCGCAAGCAGATCGACGAACTCGTTTCGTCACTCGCAAAAGAGCACGGCGTGAAAGTCGCGTACTCGGCCGCTGATATGTCGAAGCCCGCAGAGATTCGCCAAATGGTGCGTGAGCACGAAGACCGTTACGGTGCGGTCGACATTCTCGTGAACAACGCAGGCATTCAACACGTCTCTCCGGTCGATGAATTCCCGGATGAAAAATGGGACGCCATTCTCGCGATCAATCTCTCGTCGAACTTTCACGCGATCAAAGCCGCTCTTCCGAAAATGAAAACGCAGCCGTGGGCGCGCATCATCAACCTGGCATCGGTTCACGGGGTCGTCGCATCTCCTTTTAAAAGCGCTTACGTCGCGGCTAAAAACGGAGTGCTCGGGCTCACGAAAACGGTCGCGCTTGAACTCGCCGATACCAACATCACGTGCAACGCGATTTGCCCGGGCTACGTGAAAACTCCGCTCGTCGAAAAACAGATCGATCAACAAGCCGAGGCCCACAAAATTCCTCGCGACCGCGTGATCCGCGAAGTCATCTTGGCATCGCAGCCGAAAAAAGAATTTGTCGAGATCGAAGGCCTTGGCGACCTCGCGGTTTTCCTGTGTTCTCCAGGCGCGAAAGCCGTCACGGGTGCGAACTTCAACCTCGATGGCGGTTGGACAGCGCGCTGAGTCGGCTTGCGAGAGCTTGATCCATTTCGCCGATGCTCCTACGCTTGAAACACAGCGAAGGAGCTCTTGCGCATGAAAAGCCTTTTCCAAATCACTCTGTCACTGGTTTCAATCGCAATTTTTGGCGCGGTTCTCGTGTCGTCTTCAGGCGCCGAAGCGGTGACGAGAAAGATCATCATCCCGGGACGCTCGGCGATTCTGATCATGGAAGGCATGTCATCGGCGGGTGCCGACCCCGATCCGCGTCGTCTCTGGGACACCATCGCGATGGCCCCGATTCAGCAGCAAGGCGGCGAGGGAAAGGTCATTGGCTTTCCGAACAAGATTTTTAATCTGACGTGCGCAACGAAGAATTCGACTCAGCTCTCGGTTCTTTGCAACATCGTCATCAAGCCGTCGCCAGGCTCGGTCATCGAGACGGGCCGCGCAGAATTTCACGCGACGGGCCCTGATGCAAAAGCGGCCAACGAAAAGTTGGCCGGTTCAAACGTTCGTTTCGATTTTGTTTCGAGTGACGGCTCGATGAAGATCGAATCAACTCCGGAGCGATTCGACTTCGTCATCCAGTGACTTACGCAGGAATCTTCACGCCTCTTTGAACGGCCGGCCGTTTGGCGATTTCGAAATACCAGCGCTTAAGGTGCGGGAATTTCTTTACGTCGATCTCTTGTTTGTAGTGGCTCATGTAACCTTCGATCCACGGCCACGTTGCGATGTCGGCGATCGTGTAATCGTCTCCGACGAGGAACGTGCCTTTGGCGAGCTGTTGATCGAGCACGTTAAAGAGACGATCGACTTCGGCGGAGAATCGCTCAATCGCATAAGGCACTTTCTCTTTCGCGAAGACGGTGAAGTGACCGAACTGTCCGAGGTTTGGCGCAAGTCCCGCCGCCTGGAACATGCACCACTGAAGAACTTCGTAACGGGCCGCGCCTGCACGAGGCAGGAACATTCCGTATTTGTCCGCGAGGTAAATCATGATCGCGATCGTTTCAAAAACGGTCGTGTCGCCGTCAACGAGCGCCGGAATTTTTCCGTTCGGGTTAATTTTCAGAAAATCCGGCGATTTCTGATCTCCCTTGAGAATGTCGATCTTCTTGACGTTGTAAGGGACGTTGAGCTCTTCGAGCATAATCGAAATCTTGTGACCGTTCGGCGTTCCAAAAGTGTACAAATCCATGCGCATATTCCTGTTCAAGCGTGTTCAGACATTGGTCAAGTTGCAGAGCTTTAGTGTCGATAGAGCGACTACCTATGAGCAACATCAAAGTCTTCAAAAAAGGCGACTTTCTTTTCCGAGAAGGTGAGTCGGCCAAAGCGGTTTACTTCATTCAGTCCGGCGCTGTGCAGCTTCACCTGTCGAGACAAAAGCAGACGATCGAACTTTGCATCCTGGGTTCGAATCAAATCGCGGGTGAACATGCGATCTCAGGCGCGACCGTCAATCCGCACACCGCTGTTTGTTTAGGCGAAGTGAAAGCCATCGAGCTTCCCGTTGATGGAGTGAAGACCCAAATCGAGAGCGCAAGCCAGCTCACGAAATTTTTAACAAAAGGTCTCTCTGATAAACTGCGCGTGGTTTTCAAAGAGCTCCAGTCGATGAAGCTTGAGCGAGACAACACGCCGTGCCCTCCGGATCAAACGGCCAAAATCTTCGCGGCCCTTTTTCATTCCTCGCGCCTGAAACTCGAAGGTACGAAAACCAATTGGCCAGCGGCGAAACAGTATGCTCAGCGAATGTTCCTCGAATCGCCAAAGCGCCTGGAGCAAGCCTGCAACATCTTCGTCAAACTAG
>CAJYIL010000288.1 GCA_913774795.1 Pseudobdellovibrionaceae bacterium | reverse complement strand
TAATCGAGCACGAGATCCGCGACTCCGAGTGCACGGGCGTGACGTTTAATTTTCGAGAACAGGTTTGCGACATTCAAAATTTTGATCATGCCGAGAAAGCCCTCGTTCACGGCGAGTCCACGTTCCGCGAAAGCACGTACCAAGTTCTGAGAATGACCCGGAACAATGACCGTGATGTTTCGCTTCTGTGCGGTGCGAATGTGCGCAAACAACGAGATCAGCGCTTGAACGCCTCCACCCCACTCATGCACATAACCATCGAGATCGGCGCCTTTTCCTTCGATCGCGTAAGCCTTCAAGACACCGTTTGCATCCCAGGCCGTATAAACGCGCGAGTTCGGAATTTGGAGATACTTGCGTGTTTCTTCGATCGTGCGGAGTGACGTGACGGTGTGCTGAGAGTAGAGACGATGAATCGCTTCGGGCGCGATCTTGCCGCTCTCAAGAAACTTGAGTCCTTGCTCACCCGGAGTGATGTCGCGATCAAGAAGAACCGAGAGTTCGTTACCCCCGAGTTCAAATCCCATGCGGCGGTAGAAGTCGTAAAGATTCGTCCAAAGGATCGCGAAGTCACAGCCGTGAGCGCGTGCGCCGTCGAGGCAGCTCTCGATCGTTTTTGTCGAGAGGCCCTCGTTGCGACGTTCGGTCGAAGTGACAACGCTTCCGAGTCCGGCGATCTTGAACAGACCAGCCGGGGTTTTAATGATCATCGGGCGAACGACCGCGTGCGCGAGCACTTCTTCGTTTTCCGTGATGATGCGGATGTTGTTCCGATTCGCCTCAGAAAACGCGATCGGATACTCAGATGTAATTGACCAATCGCCTTTTGGGCGAAGATTTGTGTCGAGGAAACGAATCACGTTGGCGATTTCGGTTTCGCTCGGTGCGCGAGGTCCTTCCATGGGCCACCACCTTCAGAGTCTTTGTCTGATCAGTGTAGCAAAAGCGGCGATCGCAAGAGGTCGAGGACACCTGTTTCGGGGCCAGAGTCCAGTCGCAGGCATTGACCTTGGTCCGTGCAGCGGTCAGTATTTACAGCATGCTCGTCGCGTTTGTTGAAAGTATTAAGTACGTCGGCCACCTTCTCCCCGTCGCCTTCCTGCGCGTGTTCTTGGGCTACTACTATCTCAATGAAGCGTTGATTCAACTTCACGGCGACTTTCTCTCGCACGCTTATCTCGCCGAAGACATACGGGCGTTCTTTCCGAAATCGACCGCTCCCGACTGGTACAAATCGTTTCTCGAAACGATCGTCATTCCCAACTGGCAGATTTTCGCGGGCATCATTGTCGCCATCCATCTGCTGATCGGGATTTCATACATCCTTGGCTATCTCGTTCGTCCGATGTCGGCGCTTGCGATTCTATTAGGGCTTAACCTGATGCTCGCTCTCGGCACTCATCAGTATGAGTTGCAAACAACGTTCGTCCTTGTGATTCACTTCACGCTCGGATGGCTCGGTGCCGGTCGTTGCCTCGGCCTCGATTACTACTTCTACAAACGTCGCCGCGGGATCTGGTGGTGAGAAAGCCTCACGTCCTTAAGCGCCTGGCGGGGCTCTTCATCGGGCTTGCGCT
>CAJYIL010000287.1 GCA_913774795.1 Pseudobdellovibrionaceae bacterium | reverse complement strand
CCCGCACTCGACCTTTGAAGACCGAGTTTGCGACCGACATATCGACATCCCAATCCGCCTGCACGACCGCGTAAGAGTCTTCTTCGACGACTTTGAGCGAAACGACGTCGAAATAATTGACGAAGACTTTGCCGTAGTGATCCTGGATAAAATCGGATTTGGTGTATTGGAGACCGGTGATGCCAACCCCGACGCATCGGTCATCGACGAGCCGGTCGATTTCAGAGAGGTCGCGAGCTTGAAAAGCCATCAGCAAGCGTCGTTCGAGCGCCTCAAACAACGTCGTCGAAACCGATGAAATAGGAAGAGTCTCGAAATTCATCGCGCGACTCTACGGCGTCGTCGTCGTGGGCGCAAGAGCGCCTCAATCCTTTATCGGCGAAACTGACGAGATTCGCCTTGATCGAGCACCGAAAACTCAGCTGTCTGAAGACCGGCTCGTTCAGCCGACCGCTGAAGTTTTGCGACCGGCTCATCGACGCCCTCATCGGTGAGCTGCCAGGTTCCGAAATGGATTCCCAGAGATTGCGTCGCCTTAAGATCCTGGTGGGCCTGAACAGCATCGTCGGGATTCATGTGCTGCGAGCGCATAAACCAACGCGGCTCGTACGCACCGATGGGTAGAAGCGCCAAATCGATTTGAGGGAAACGATTCGCGATTTCCGAGAAGTGTTTCGCGTAGCCGGTGTCGCCGGCGAAATACGTCGTAAATCCCGGTGATTCGATCATGAAGCTTCCCCAAAGACTTAAATTTCGATCGCTCACTCCTCGAGCCGACCAATGTTGCGCAGGCAAATAGGTCAAGGTCGTGTCACCGATCTTGACCGATTGCCACCAATCGAGTTCCTCGGCATCAGGGATGAATCGACGATCGCCGAGGCCCGTCAGCACACGCGGTTTGAATCTTTCGTTGAGACCTTTCAAGGAGCGCTGATCGAGATGATCGTAGTGATTGTGCGAGACCAAAACGACGTCGATGCGGGGCAATCGATCGATCGTAAGCCCCGGTTTACGAACACGCTTCGGGCCCGCAAACGTAAAAGGACTGACGCGCTCGGAGAAGACTGGGTCTGTCAGGAGATTGAGCGTCGGAGTCTGGATCAGCATCGTCGCGTGATTCACGAACGTGCAGACGACGCTGCCATTTTCAACGCGGTCTGGAAGTTTCGCCTCGGCGGTATTTGGAATCTCGGCGGGCCACTGGGTCGCGCCTGGTCCACCTAATTTCCACTTCAAAACATCCAAGAGCGTCTTAGGCGGTTCTCCGTAAGGTGAAAAGAAACGTTCGCCATCGAAATGATCACTGGGCGGGCCGTTGTAACGAGGCTTCATGGGTCTCCTCTGCTGACATGCGGCAGAGTTGGACAAAAAATGGTGGACTCGGCGCGATTCGAACGCGCGACCTGCAGCTTCGGAGGCTGCCACTCTATCCAGCTGAGCTACGAGTCCACGAGAAAGAGCGTTCAATTTAAGTGACGGCACCACTCCGGGACAACCATAATCTTCATTCGTGAAGCGCGTAGTACCGGCCCTTCGACAGTCAAAATCCTTCGTTGCGGTGTCCATCTTGGTCATCGGTCTTGCGCTGAGCACGACGGCGGCGGTGTTTGCTTTTCGCGCGTTCGACGCTGACGAAGCCCAGCGCTTTGGCGAAGCGGTCGATGAAATTCATGGCGATCTGCAAGGGCGGCTTGATTATTTCGAAACATCCGTGAAGCAGTTGGCAGCGGTCTACGCCATCAATCCTCGCCTTCAACCGAGCGAGTTCATCAATTACACGGCCTCGACCGACATCCGCGCGCGCGACCCCGGAGTCTATTCATACGGCATCTTTCAGCGGCGTCGATCGTTCACTTCGAGTGGCGACCGATACTTCCTGACACTCCGCGAGCTCGGCCCTCACGCCCCTAGAAAAGTAGGCCCGGTTGGTGTTGAGGTCTCAGAAGATAGACGACGTGTCGAACTTTTCACGCAAGCGATTGAGTCTGCGTCGCCGGTCTACGCCGCAGACATTCCGGGTCTGCCGCCGCTCGTGAATCAGACCGGTCAAATGTTTGCGGCGGCGGCCTTCGAAAACAACGTGATACCCTCGAGCATCGAAGAGCGAAAACGAAAAGCGATCGGCATCGCCTACGCGCGCTTCAGCCCGACGGGCCTTTTCGATCAAGCTATTACCAACCCCGGGCCTTACAAAGCTCAACTTGAAATTCAAATTTTCGACGGGCCGCTTTCGCAAATCACGAAGTTAAAACCCCTGCTCGATCAGCGAAGCTCCGGCGGATCGCGTGATCTCACTCGCCGAGCGACGTTCGAGATTGAAATCGGCGGGCGAAAATTTGCGGTCAAAGTGAACTCGACTCAGTCTCCCGCGTGGTCGACGGCGGGTTTCATCGCGATCCTTATTTTAGCGCTCGGCCTTGCGGCCAGCCTGCTGGCCTTTCGTATTCTACGGCAGCGTGAGCGTCGCTCCGAGCGTTTGGCGCAATCCGAACGACAACTGAGTCTGATCACAGCGTCACTCCCCGTTTTGATCGCTTACATTGACGAACACTTCACCTATCGCTTCAACAACAAGGTCTACGAACAGGTCTGGAAGAGACCTCTCTCCGAGATCACGGGCCGACGCGTGGATGAATTGGTCGGACCCGAACTGACGTCACGATTTCAAGCCGTCTATAAACGCGCGATGAAAGGTGAGCGAGTCGAGAGCGACTGGACTGTGCGATTCAAAGACGGCAGCGATAAGAGTTTTCACGAAGTTGTTCTGCCCGACATCAATTACCGCGGCGACGTCAAAGGTGTCGTCGTCATGCACACCGACATCACCGCGCGAGCGAGGCTGCAAGCCAACGCCGAATTCCTCGAAGAGGTCTCGAGAATTTTAGCGACTTCCCTCGATACGACCGTGGTCGGTCAAATGCTGGCAAAAAAGTTGCTCGCACGTTGTGATTGGTGCGTGATTGAACTCTTGAACGACGAGGGTTCAATCGATCGGCATCTCTGGGCGGCGAGCACTCCCGAGCGCTACGAGAAACTCAAGAAATTTTACGAAAGTTATCCGCCACATAAAACCGGTCGGCGCATGACGAGCGCGGCTCGTGAAACTCGGCAAACGCAGTACGTTCACCGCGTGACGAACGATGTGATGAAACCCTGGATCCCGGATGACACTCGCCGCGACAGGCTGATCGCCATGGGATTTCAATCCATCGTGATCGTCCCGCTGATGACCCAAGACCGTGTCCTCGGGACGATGGCTCTTTACTCCGGGACCGCGGAGAACCTGTTTACCGAAGACGACGTTCGATACTTCGAAGAAATCGGTCTTCGTAGCTCGCTCGCATTCGAGAACGCGCGTCTCTATTCCGAATCTCAAAATCTCAACCGCGCCAAAGATCACTTCCTCGCCATGCTCTCGCATGAGCTGCGAACGCCCATGAATGTGATCCTGGGCTGGCTCGAAATTTTATCGACCGAAGACGTCGACAAAGAGACTTATGAACAAGCTCTCGATACCCTCAATCGAAACGCGAAAGTGCAAATCCAGTTGATCAACGATCTTCTCGACGTTTCACGAATCATCAACGGCAAACTCTCTTTGCACGCCGCCCGAAACGATCTGGGGTCGATCACCGCGGGCGCGCTCGACAGCGTTCAGCCCTCGACCCGCGCCAAGAATATCAAGACGGTACTCGAGAGCGAAGGCGACTTGTGGGCGATGATCGACGCTGAACGCATCCAACAAGTCCTCTGGAATTTGCTTTCGAACGCGGTGAAGTTCACGCCTAACGGCGGCCAAATCACGGTGATCGCGAAAGGCGACGCGAGAGAAGTCAAAGTCACGGTGACCGATACGGGACAAGGAATTGATCCAGGATTTTTGCCGTTCGTCTTCGATCGGTTCCGGCAAGAAGAAGGCGGCTTCACGCGCACGCAAGGCGGGCTAGGCCTCGGACTTTCGATTGTTCGGTACATCGTCGAGGGGCACGGGGGAACAATTTCGGTTTCGAGCCCGGGGCGCGGACTCGGAGCTACGTTCTCCGTGGTTCTCCCGAAGATCACGACGCTCTCCGAACCCTCTCACTTCACGGAATCGCCACCTTGAGACGGAGACACGGGGCCGGAGTTGCTCGGCGCTGAGCCCTCAGGGTGAATGGGCTGATTCACGAGAGGCGTTTGCGAGCGCTTGCTTTCAGGAATCGGAGGCTCGGCACTCGGACACTGAAAACGCGGATGCGCGTCTCCAAAAAATCCGTCACGGCGCACGCCCCGACCGTCTCTCCGAATGACGTTTTGGACGGCGTTGAGAGAGCGATCGAATTCGGCCGCGCATCTCATCGATAGCATCGAATCTAAAGCGGCATACGCTTGAGCGTAGACGACTTCCGGCTCTGCCAAGCTCGATGATGTCAGCACTCCGGTTTTATTACCGGCGGCGGCACGCATTTCGCTTGCCGACAGGCTCGCCGAATTGCAGGCAAACAAGCCCAAAATTTTTGGCGGAGTCGGACACGACTTCAGCGCGGTCGCAAGACGCTGCTCGGCCTCTTTATTCTTGTAGGCCGCAAAGTTAACGGCGACCGTGCCGGGCTTAAGCGGCGGAGGTGAGAACGACGGACCAGCGCCGTTTCTCCAGTGTCCTGCGTAAATCACGCCCTCCGAACTACAGATGTGATCGAAAAAGTTTTTTTCCGCACGACAGCTCTGGCGGTCTTGAGCCGTCACGGGCTTTGCGCAATCGGGCTTCGTCGTGCCTGGGCGATTTTCGCGATTTGAGACATCGGAGTAGCCAACCGAGCTGTGCGTGAGCCTGACTTCGACCGTGTGCTCTTTTCCGTCAGGACCCACGACCGTTTTCGTGAAACGATCGGCATCGTCGGCATCAGGACGAAAACCACACGTGCCGCGAACGTCTTGGCCGTCGTCATCCTTGGGACACGGTCGACGCAGTTTTTGCTCCCAGACTTCACGGCGAATCGAATCTTCAGCCGCTAAGAAATTGGCCGACTGATCGGCAAACTCTTTAACGACGTCCGTGTAGCCGAGGGTAACAGTGAACTTCACGACTGGTTTTGAGTAAACGTCGTTGAAAGCATCCGCACACGCTTGTGAAGCGCGTCCTTCACTTCCGCATTCAACGAACCAACCCAAATCCAGATCAGCGACAGAGTTTTGCAATTGGCGGGTCACCCGCACGGTCATTTCGCGAACGTCTTCGACGCCGGTCTTAGGGCCTTCGGCAGCGGCAACGCAAGCCGCAAATACGATCATGACGGAGAGCCATGTTTTCACTTGGCTCCTTTCACGATTCGCTCGCACTCGTGTTTGACGTCAGGCTTATCTTCTTTTTTGCAGTTTGCTTTGAAGGTCTCATCGATCGCAGGCGCGTAACGGGCGTGATCGATCTTCGAGAGCAATGCGAACTCCGCCATCGCTTCGAGCCGTGCTTGGTAGGGCTTCAACGCGAATGCTTTTTTGTATCTGGCGATCGCATCACTGAGCGCGAGCTTCTCTTTCGTTTGCGTGAAGTTACGAACGGCCGCGATTCGCACTTGCGAGCTTTCATCTTCAAGCAATGAATTAAAGAGCGCCGACGATAGAGGAGATTTCCACTCCGTGAGTGTTTGAAGTATCGCGAGCCGCGTTGGCGATTCGAAGCTTGCGAGCTTTGCTTGCCACGTCTGCGCAAGCTTCGACTTCTGCGACGGCGCGGCGAGACTCGCGAGAGCGAGCGCGATCGACCAATCTTGGTTCTTCTGAAACGTTTTCTCAAGATCAGTCGCGACTTCAGTGACGTGGAGCGCGTTTGCGGCGCGCGCAGCGACGACGGCGAAAGCTCCGCCTTCGAGCAACCCTTCGCGAACGGCGGCGATCACCTTGGCACGCGGAAAGGCTTCAAGGTCACGACGGATGCGGGCGTCCTCGCCCTCGGTGCCGAGCTTCGATGCGACCGCCAAAATTTCGCGCGACGACGCTGACAGCGTCGCCGAGGCGATCGAGGCACAGAATAAAAGAGCGATCGCGATGATCTGAGCGAGAGTTCGCATGTGACTCTCTTCGGGAAATTTGGGGTTGAACTTGACCTCGACCTGGACCACGATTTCCCTATGGAAAAGCTGCTCTGGATCGATATGGAAATGACGGGCCTGAACGTCGAAAAGGAAGTGCCGATCGAGATCGCCGCGATCGTCACCGACACCCAGCTCAAAGAACTCGAGACGTACCACGCGATCATTCGCCAGCCTCAATCATATCTCGACGCCATGGATGCCTGGAACACCGAGCACCACGGCGCCAGCGGACTCACGGCCGCCGTCCCGCAAGGAACGCCGCCCGAAGCGGTTGAGAAAGAAATGATCCAGCTCGTCGCCCGTCATTTTCAGGGCGAACGTGCGGTCATCGCCGGCAACTCCATTGGCCAAGACCGCCTGTTCATCAACCGTTACTTTCCTCTTTTGAACGAGAAACTTCACTACCGCATGCTCGACGTCACCTCCTGGAAAATCATGATGAACGCGCGCTTCGGTCTGAAGTTCGAAAAGAAAAACACTCACCGCGCCATCGACGACATTCGTGAATCCATGGCGGAGATGGCTTTCTACCTCGCGCACGTCTCGAAGTGAGACACATCTTGAATTCACGTTGAGTGAGAGCAGTTTAGTGCCGATGGAGCACTATGGGCTTCTCCCGGCGTCGACTCTTCATCATGGCGATACTCGCGGCTTTCTCGACGCCTTCGCACGCTCAGCAGCCTTACTGCACACAAATCTCCGAGGGCGCCCCTCCTTTTTATGTGATCAATCCTCCGAAGGATTCGGTCCCGACGACGTGGGACCAAGGGGGCACGCCCGGTTATTTGCCAAAAGGCGCGATCGTCGAACTCGATTCACCGAATCTTTCCGCGATCTTAAATCCACTGACGACTCTCGTCGGTGTGCGGGTGCTGTCAGTTCCCAACCGTCAATCGTCGCAAATGAGTTCGCCAACGGGCGGCCAACTGGCCAGCATGGGAAATCTTCCGGTCGTGAAACTGAAGGGCGCACGAGGGCACGTTCGCGCAGCCGACCTCCTGAGCGCCGAAAATCCTGGATCAGGCCTTCTCGATCTTTACCGTGATTCGGCGAAACAAGTTTTTTACGTTCGAAAAGACACCCCGCTTTTCAATCTGCAGCAATATGCGGGTTCGGCGGTTCGATTGAAACAATCGGCGGGCGCCTTCGTTCTTCAAAAATGCTGCCCTCAAGCTCCCGCGACGAATTTCTTCTCGCGCGCCATCGAGCGCGTGACGTGGAGAGACCCGTCTTGCACGTACTCGCCCGTTTTCGAGGTCTTAAAGAAAGGATCAAACGGAGCCTTTGTCGCTCAAGCCGAAGTCGCGGTCTCTAAAAACGGAGGACAAGCGTGTCAGGCCTTCTACGGGGCACTCAGTCCCGTCGCCGGAAACGAAATCGAATCGATCTTAAACGGCGTCTATACCGCCGACACGATGAGCTCGAATTTTGTCGATCGACTGAACTCGCTTTTCCGGGACGCCGCTTTACAGCCGCGCGAGATTTGCACGAAGGGCAAGGGTTGCCGCACAATTTCTCAGGGGGCAAAAGGTAAGTGCCGGCGCGGCGTCGCTGAAGTTTTCGAAGAGATGGGATTGATCGATCCCCGCACTTCGCGCGGAGGACCTTTCCGGGGGCCCGATGGACGTTTGCGTTCCATGGGCGTCGCCGCCACTGAGTACACCAAGTATCTGCCGAGCCAAGGTTTCAGCGATGTCACGAATCGATTTACCTCGCAGAGTGCTCCGATTGGCTGCGCGATCATCTATGCCGGCGGCCCCTACGGTCATATCGAGGTTAAGACCGATAACAACACTTGGTGTAGCGACTATTGCACGGATCACCCTCGCGACACGTCTCCGACTCGCCGTGTGCAGTCGATCATGTGTCCTCCGCCGGAGAAAACACGATGATGGCACTTCTCGCTTTGATCATCGGTCTCGCTCAGGCCTCGACTTGCCTTGAGTGCAATGAACTGAACACCATCGTCAAAGAGTACAAACATGAGATGTCCGAGGAGAAACCGGCCTACCCAAAGCTTGAAGCCAAAGCGGTTCTCGTTGTTCGAAGAATGACCGAGAAATCAAAAGTCTTAAGCGCTGATCGACTCAGCGCATACGTCGATGTTTTACGAATGGCGACACCCGTGGATCCTGGAGCTATTTTCATCGAGGATACGATCGACGTGATTCAAGCCAATCGCAAAGCAATCGACGCAAAAATTAAGAAGCTCCCGTCTCCGGAAGCCAGGTCGCTTGAAGATAAGATCGAGGCCTACACCGCCAATGCCGAATCCGGCCCCGATTAACGACTCTCTCTTTGGATTTGCGGCACGCCTTAGTAGCGCGCGCTGACGTTCATCTTAATAACGGTAGTGCTCAGGCTTGAATGGGCCGGTCTTCGACATGTGCAAGTAGTTCGCTTGCTTATCAGAGAGAACCGTCAAATTTACGCCGAGTTTCTTCAAGTGAAGAGCCGCAACTTTTTCGTCAAGCTCTTTAGGCAAACGGTAAACCGCAACAGTTTTGTACTTCGCCTTGCCTTTGTTTTGCCAGAGTTCGAGCTGAGCGATAACTTGGTTCGTGAAAGACATCGACATGACGAACGAAGGATGACCGGTCGCGCAGCCGAGGTTCACGAGACGACCTTTTGCGAGAACGATGATCTCGCGGCCGTTCTTTAAAGTGTGAATGTCGACTTGCGGCTTCACTTCGCGGATTTGCGAGTTCTTGTTCATCCAGGCCATATCGATTTCGATATCGAAGTGACCGATGTTGCAAACGATCGAGCGCGTCTTCATGACCGAGAAGTGTTTCTCCGTGATGATGTCCGTGCAACCTGTCGCCGTTACAAAGATGTCGCCCTCAGGAGCCGCTTGCTCCATCGTGACGACTTCAAAGCCTTCCATCGATGCTTGAAGAGCGCAGATGGGATCGATCTCCGTGACGAGAACGCGGGCGCCGTATGAGCGCATCGAGTGCGCACAGCCTTTACCCACGTCGCCGTAGCCTGCGACAACCACGACTTTACCCGCAAGCATGACGTCTGTGGCGCGCTTGATGCCGTCTGCGAGAGATTCGCGGCAACCGTAGAGGTTATCGAATTTCGATTTTGTAACGGAGTCATTGATGTTGATGGCCGGAATTTTCAACTTACCTTCTTGAAGCATGCGCTCCAAGTTGTGCACACCGGTCGTCGTCTCTTCTGAGAGGCCCACGATTTTCGTGAGGAGCTCCGAGAAGCGCGGCTCGTGCATCATGTTCGTGAGGTCACCGCCGTCATCGAGGATCATGTTGAAACCTTCAGCGCCCCAACCCGTGATCGTCTGCTCGATGCACCAGTTGAACTCTTGATCGGTCTCGCCTTTCCATGCAAACACCGGAATGCCCGCCGCCGCGATCGCCACCGCTGCGTGATCTTGCGTCGAGAAGATGTTGCATGACGACCAGCGAATTTCCGCGCCCAAGTCGATCAGCGTTTCGATCAAGACCGCCGTTTGGATGGTCATGTGCAAGCATCCGGCGATGCGAGCACCCTTCAATGGAGATTTGCCTTTGTACTCTTCACGGAGAGCCATCAGACCCGGCATCTCGGTCTCAGCGAGAGTGATCTCTTCCCGCCCCCAGCGTGCCAGCTCAGCAAAGACCTTCGGATCTTGCATCGCTTCTTTGCAAACTCGGAAATCGTTAGTTTGTGTTTTTGCAACGGTCGCTGTTGTCGTAGCCATTTCAGGTCTCCTGTTTAATTCAAAGTCAAAATCACGGGACCGTTTTCACTGATGTAAACGGTGTGTTCAAATTGCGCCGACAAACATTTGTCAGCGGTCGTGTACTCTTTAACTGTCGAGCCCGGAATATCGTGCTCGATAAACTCGGTGTTCGTTTCATTGAGCATCGGCTCAACGGTCAGACACGTGCCGACTTTCAATCGGTCACCGCGGCCTTTTTTTCCGAACGACGGAACGAATGGATCGCCGTGAAAGACATTGCCGATTCCGTGGCCGCCGATTTCGCGAACCGCGAAATAGCCCGCCTTCGTGACGAACTTGTTCACGGCAAAACCAATGTCACCCGTCGTTCCGTTGGGCGTGATCGCCTCGATGCCGGCCATCATCGCGCCGTGCGCGGCCTCCGTGATCTTGCGCGCTTTTTCGCTGACTTGACCCACGAAGAAAGTCGCTGACGTGTCGCCGAAAAATCCATTTTGCAAAGCCGTGACGTCGAGGTTCACGATATCTCCGTCTTTCAGAGGGACATCGTTGGGAAGACCATGGCAGATCATCTCGTTGACCGAGGTGCAAATCGCTTTAGGGTAACCATGATAACCGATACAGGCCGAGACCGCCGAGTGCGAGAGCATGAAGTCGTTGGCGATACGGTCGAGCTCATTCGTCGTCACGCCAGGTTTCACGAACTTGCCGGTGTGAGCCAGCGTCTGCGCTGCCAATTGGCAAACGCGTTCCATGTGGCGAAGTTCTGCGGTCGAAAGTGGGTTCACACAGTCCCTTTTAAGCGTGTTTTGCGAGCGCCAAAAGTACGTCAATCCCCTCGGGAACGCAAGGTCATGGACCCGTGTCTTGTTGCCCTCCTAATCGCTGCCAGAGGCCATAGGCCCCGTTCATCTTTTTTTAAGTGCTTCAATTCCCTAGGCAAATGATTCCCCACGACCATTTTCTGCTCAAGAGCGAGCCTAGATCGACCGCTAAGAAATCATGCGGTCATTCATCGAAATTCTCGAAGACGAAATCAGAGAAGACTTAAAGCGCGAGATGCGCGAAGAGCTCGAATTTGCTCGTCGACCGGTGAATCCGCAGGCGATCCACGCCGCCGGCCGTCTTGAAACCTGGCTCGCCTCACACGTGGGTCCGGTCACTTTTAAAGCGGCACGCAAGCCGTACGGCGAGCCACCAAAAAGACAAAGCCCTCCGCCTCCGCCCCCGACGCGAGCGCCCGAGACGACCGAAGAAATGGTCGCCGTAGCCCTTCTTTCACGCCACGCCGGTCACGCCCTGAGTGAGCGCTTCACCGAAGCCGAGCTCAAGACTGTTTGGCGAAAGGCGGCTTTGAAAACGCATCCCGATCGCTTTACGGGCGCTGACTCCGTCACTCTCATGCGCGCGACCGCGCTCTTTCGTGAGCTGGCTTCAGCTTACGAGCTTCTTTCGGCGAAATCCGTCGCCGCCTAATCTGTCGACTCGAGAATTCGCACATCGACAATTAAGGTTTATCGAACGGAATGAGGTACGTCCCGAGTTGCACGACTCGGTCGGCCTCGGTTTCTTCACAGAGCCATCCGATCATTTCGTCTTGAAACTTCCGGATCCGCTCACGGAGCTCCGGGATTTTGGCGGAGTTGATCGGTATATGCAAAAGACCGAGCTCTTGTTCACGCGGATTGAGCCGAGCGAGATTCTCAGCCCACGCTTTTAACGTCTCGCGGTGACTCTTCTCGATCAATGCTCTCGCGAAGACGAAATCCCCCGTGTCGACGGCCACGTCTTTCGCGACCCAGCGGCCGTTCTCTTGAACGAGAAATCCTGCTTCACGGAGGAGATTTAAGCTCCGTGCGGCCTCCTCTTCCCCGATCAATCCGTTCAGCGCTCGCGCGACGAACTGACCTGTCGGTTCAAAGGTCTTCAAGAACACAAGCTCGCGAACGAGCATGTGATACCACTCGCTCACGACGATCTCTTTGACCTCCTCGACATGAGATGTCACAAGTTTTCGGCGCGCGACTAGCAGGGCTTTCTCAGCGCGCTCGCGATCTTCGGCGCAATTCTCTGCCTGATCAAATTCGACGAGCGAAAGAAAGTAAGTGCGCTCAGGCCCTTTCAGCTGCATCACGCGGCAGAGTTTTTCGGCAACGTCGCGCGAGATTCCCCGCTGCCCACTGATCACGAGTTGCATAAAGTTTGGCGATTTCAATCCCAACAGCGCCGAAAATCTCCGGTAAGAGAATCCCGGGCGTAGGCTCTTGCGCGACTCGTACCAGTCGCGCAAGTAAGCGCGGTAGTCCGTGTAAGTGCGGAGAAGCGCGAGCGGCGCTGCGGCCGCTTCCGCTTTTCGGTCGTTCAATTCCAAGCGCAAGCTCCCGAATCGAGCGAGAGGTTTCCAATGATCTCGTCGATCGCTCGCCGAGTGAAGCCGTCGCGAGCGCCGATGACTTCAAGCCCTTTGCCCTCGCCCCACACCGCGATGACCGCAAGCACCGAACCTTGGTCTCTCACGTAAACGTCAACGCATGGATCTTGCGCAAACACTTTCGGGTGCCAATCGTTTGCGAGCAACTCGAGCTTGAGCGTGTCGCGATCCATCGTCGCACGCGTCGGATTTGCGACCGAGAACCGGTGCACAATCACTTTCGGCGAAGAACCTGTGCTATCGAGAATCGCCGGGTTCATACATTTAAGTGAGCCATCCGCGCCCGTGTAAACTTCGGGAAGCTGGGACGGCATTGCGGTTTTGAAGCCGTCTTCGAGCCCTGCCATGCGGCCGTTCCCCGTTCGCCCAATCGGCTGCGCCATTATCGGTAAAAAGACCGCAACGAGTGCCGCGGCCGTGAGTTTCAACCTTTTCATTTTAGTCTTCAAACTCAACAGAGGCCGAGAACCATTCATTGAGCGCCGGAGAGCAGCTGCCCGGATCGTTATTCTTCATCTTCGACTTTGTCTGATAACGCGGCGAGAGTTTTGGATCTGGAAACGGAACTTCTTCAACCGGTCCGCGCTGTAAGCAAATCCAATTTTGCGAAGGCTCAAGATCGAGACCCAACGTTTTAGCGTTGATGTCGCGAGACCAAGCGCCATTGCCAGAGCCTAATCCCATTATCGGAGCCGCACCGCCTGTGCCATCTGGTCGACCGACGCTCATGTTCGCGTTGAAATACTTGCGATCGGAGTGATCGATCGGATCGTTTCGATCTGTCAAAAGAATCGCAGCATTCAAAGCGATTTTTGCAGGCTGTCCGCCCACTTCGCTTAAGCAGTCTTGAGATGCCGTTGTGTAATACCAGCCATCGACCATCCCTCGAGCGTCGAAGACCGGAATCGAAAACTCAGTCTCACAGACGCGGTCGACTTTCACCGACGGATTCGGCGAAGTGAGCCACGTGTACTTCGTGACTGCTACCCGCGCTTTTGCATTGCGAACAGGTTTTAATTCAGGAACATCGGCGCGCGCTGTCGACACCGCCGCGAAGGTCGCGAGAAGAACAAGGCCTAAGAGTTTCATAGAGGTCTCCCTAGTTGTTGGTTGCGATCGACCGCGGCCGCGCTTTCGATACATCCAAACGGTAAGGCTGCCTGAAGCCTCCTGCCAAGCTCTCGAGTCTACAAACTGAAGCCTTTTGAGTATACGCGTCAGAGCTTCCCACGAAGCCCACGCGCCGGAGGGTTTCGGTTCGATACCGCCCGGTTCAGTTGCTCTGGCGAGTAGCCGTCTAAACACGTCGACTCGCCAGAGCGAGCATTCAGCACAGAGTAAGCCCCCCGTCGAACCGTCATCCGTTATCGATCCGGTGACGTCCGGTTGAGCGTCGCGACTCGGACTTCTCACGGAATCCAGAACGTGATGAGAAAGGTCTGCTTTCTGCACTCTCAATCGCGGGAGGATGTCCGTTGGAGTTCAAAGACCGAGACGAAGAGACCGCGTTTAAAACCTGGCAACCGCCGCGACCCGTTCGTGAGGCCGACGACCGAATACTTCGTCAGGTTACGGTCACATTGAAACAAGCACGCCAAGCGCGACTTCTATCGCAGACAGAAGTCGCCAGGCGTTTGAAGGTCACGCGATCGACCTACGCTGATCTCGAAAAACGTTCAGAAACGGGCCAAATCACATTGGCGAAGCTCGAGGCGGCCGCGCGTGCGATCGACTGCGAATGCATCGTGTTGCTTCGCCC
>CAJYIL010000286.1 GCA_913774795.1 Pseudobdellovibrionaceae bacterium | reverse complement strand
TAATCGATTCCTTAAAGGCTTCAACGACTTTCAAGCGCTTCGTGAGCTTCTTGATTTGTGCTTCAGACTTTGTGTCTTTGAGTTCGATACGGAGTTTCTTCGAGAGATACTCTGGATCGATTTTGCGCAAGAGATCGCGAACCGCTTCTCCGCCCATTCCGGCTTTGAAGTTCGGGCCGTTTTCGTTCAATGCGTTTTGGTAGGCTTCTTCAGAGAGAACAGCGCCTTCTTCAAGAGCTGTCTCCATCGGATCGATCACGACGTACGCTTCGCAGTAGAGAACTTTCTCAACGTCTTTCAAAGACAAGTTGAGAAGGTTACCGATACGCGATGGAAGCGAACGGAGGAACCAAATGTGCGCAACCGGAGTCGCGAGTTCGATGTGGCCGAGACGCTCACGACGAACTTTCGACTGAGTGACTTCAACGCCGCACTTCTCGCAGATGACTCCGCGGTACTTCATGCGCTTATATTTACCGCACAAGCATTCGTAATCTTTAATCGGACCGAAGATCTTGGCGCAGAAGAGACCGTCGCGCTCTGGCTTGAACGTTCGGTAGTTGATCGTTTCTGGCTTTTTCACTTCGCCGAACGACCAGCCGCGGATCATCTCTGGCGAAGCCAAAGAAACGCGAACGGCGTCAAACGAAAGTGGATCTTTTGGTTTGTCGAAAAAGTTTAAAAGGTCTTTCAAACTAGAACCTCGTTTTTGTTTGAAACGCTTCCTGCGTTTCGTCCTTCGCAGCGAGTGCTCAGGACATCATTCTTTTTAAGCTCAATATTTCTTCTAACACTCGAACTCGTAGGACCCAGTCTCACCCTTGGTGAAACCTAAGTGGCCCCTCGCGAGGGCCACCCAGTTGGCGCTTACTGCTCGATCTCTTGTTTGTCGGTGAGAATGTCGGACTCGATGAGCTCGACGTTCAACGCCAACGACTGGAGTTCTTTGACGAGGACGTTGAACGACTCAGGCAAGCCTGGCTCGAGAACGTTCTCACCCTTCACGATGCTCTCGTACATTCGAGTTCGGCCGGCGACGTCATCTGACTTAACCGTGAGGAACTCTTGGAGCGTGTACGCTGCGCCGTATGCTTCAATCGCCCAGACTTCCATCTCCCCGAGACGCTGACCACCGAACTGCGCTTTACCGCCGAGAGGTTGTTGCGAAACGAGTGAGTAAGGCCCGATCGACCGTGCGTGGATCTTTTCTTCGACCAAGTGGTGAAGCTTCAGCATGTACATAACGCCGACTGTGACAGGGTTCGCGAATGGCTCGCCCGTTCTTCCGTCGAACAAGATCATCTGGCCGTTCTCAGGAACCTGAGCGCGACGGAGGAGATCTTTGACGTCTGTTTCGCGAGCGCCGTCGAACACCGGAGTGCCGACGTGAACGCCTGCGGTCATGCGCGTGAGCATCTTCTTCACCGACGCGTCGTCAGAGTTGTCGATGAACTTGTTGATGTCGTCGTCTTTGAAAGTGTCTTTCAAAGCTTGGCGAGCGGTATCGGCCTGGAACTTCTCAACGTGAGTTTGGAGCGCGTTACCGAGGTTACGTGCGGCCCAGCCCAAGTGAACTTCGAGGACCTGACCGATGTTCATACGCGAAGGGACACCGAGTGGGTTCAAGACCATGTCAACCGGAGTACCATCTGCCAAGTAAGGCATGTCTTCAGCAGGCATGATGCGCGAAACGACACCCTTGTTACCGTGGCGGCCCGCGAACTTATCGCCGACTTGGAGTTTACGTTTAATCGCGACGTAAACTTTGACCATCTTGATGACGCCCGGAGGAAGTTCGTCACCTTTTTTGAGGCGATCGAATTTCTCGCTGAACACCATTTTCACGGCGTCGAGCTGGTTACGTGCACCGTCGATGATACGGATGACTTGATATTCAAGATCCGACTCAAGCGGGATGTAGTTCAAGAGTTCGAACGGGATCGTCTCGAGATCGGCGTCAGTGATGACTTGGCCTTTCGAGAGCAATTTCTGAGTTCCGTCTTCGTTCAAGAGAACCGACGTCGTTGTTTTACCGACGAGGAGAACTTTGAGCTTCGAGAGAGCGTTGTTGCGGATAACGTTCTGTTCAACCGCCAAGTCTTTCTCGAGTTTGCGACGCTTCTCTTCGATGATCGTTTGCAAACGTTCGTCGCGGTCAGCTCCTTCGCGCGAGTAAACTTGCGCGTCGATGACCGTACCTGTGACGCCCGATGGGACGCGGAGAGATGTATCGCGAACATCGCCGGCTTTTTCACCGAAGATCGCGCGGAGGAGTTTCTCTTCAGGCGAGAGTTGAGTTTCGCCTTTTGGAGTGACTTTACCGACGAGGATCGTGCCCGGTTTTACTTCAGCGCCGATGCGGATGATACCCGATGAGTCGAGATCGCCGAGGGCTTCTTCACCGACGTTCGCGATATCGCGGGTGATCTCTTCTTTTCCGAGTTTCGTGTCACGCGCCACACATTCGAATTCTTCGATGTGGATCGACGTGTACGTGTCTTCTTTGATCAAGCGTTCGTTGATGAGGATCGAGTCCTCGAAGTTGTAGCCCATCCAAGGCGTGAACGCGATGAGGATGTTCTGACCGAGCGCGAGTTCACCGAGTTCCGTCGAAGGACCGTCGGCGATGATATCGCCCTTACGGACAGTATCGCCTACGTTCACGATCGGCTTTTGGTTGAAGCACGTGTTTTGGTTCGTACGTTGGTACTTCGTGAGGTTGTAGATATCGACGTTCGCGCCGAGCTCTCCACCTTTTGCGAAACGGCGAACGACAACACGAGATGCGTCGACTTCTTCGACAACACCGTCGTTCATCGTAACAACCGATGTACCCGAGTCACGAGCAACCAGGCGCTCAACGCCCGTTCCGACGAGCGGAGCTCGCGAACGGAGGAGCGGAACGGCCTGACGTTGCATGTTCGATCCCATGAGAGCGCGGTTGGCGTCATCGTGCTCGAGGAATGGGATAAGCGATGCCGCGATCGAGACGAGCTGCGAAGGCGACACGTCCATCAACGTGACTTTTTCTTTATCGATGACTTCGTATTCACCGTTGATACGCGCGACGAGCGAGTCGACCGCGAGCTTGCTCTTATCGACGAAATCACGACCCGCGGGAGCGATGTAGTGACCCGCCTCTTCGAGAGCCGATGTGTACGAGATGTCGTTGGCGATCGAAGCTGCTTCAACTTTACGGTACGGCGTCTCGATGAAGCCGTAGTTGTTGATGCGAGCGTAGGTCGCGAGGGACGCGATCAAACCGATGTTCGGACCTTCTGGAGTCTCGATCGGGCAGATACGGCCGTAGTGCGTTGGGTGAACGTCACGAACTTCGAAGCCCGCGCGGTCACGCGTAAGACCGCCAGGTCCGAGTGCCGAGAGACGACGCTTGTGCGTGATCTCCGAGAGCGGGTTCGTTTGGTCCATGAACTGTGAGAGCTGTGATGAGCCGAAGAATTCTTTAACAACGGCGTTCACAGGTTTCGCGTTCACGAGATCGTGAGGCATCATCGTCTCGACGTCTTGCAAGCTCATGCGTTCACGGATCGCGCGCTCCATACGAACCAAACCGATACGGTATTGGTTCTCGAGGAGTTCACCGACCGAACGAACACGACGGTTACCCAAGTGATCGATATCGTCGATCACGCCACGACCGTTCTTGAGGTCGATGAGGGTTTTAACAACCGAGATGATGTCTTTGTTTGTGAGTGTACGGTGATCGACCGGAGTTTCTTCGAATGGAATCGAGAAACGGTGGTTGATCTTCAAACGACCGACTTCCGACAAATCGTATGTCTCTGGATCGAAGAACAAACGGTTGAAGAATGTTGTCGACGCTTCTGGGGTCGGCGGCTCGCCTGGGCGGAGACGCTTGTAGATCTCAAGAAGCGACTCTTCTTGCGTGCCGATTTTGTCGACCAAGAGAGTGTTGCGGAGGTAAGGACCGACCGAGAGACCGTCGAAGAAGATGAGCGAGAAAGATTCGATACCGGCCGCCATGGCCTTCTCGAGAATGTCTTTCGTCATTTCGTTGTTCGCGTCAGCGATGATCTCGCCTGTCGACTCGTCGATGAGCGGACGAGCGATGACTTTGCCTTCGAGGTTCTCAGGCGTGACTTCGACTTCTTTGACACCGATTTCTTTTACGCGCTTGACGACCGCGCGAGTGATACGGCGGCCTTCTTTCACGAGAACTTCGCCCGACTTTGGATCGACGATGTCCGTGATTGCACGTTGACCAGCGAGGCGATCGATATCGAGCTCGCGGTACATTTTGCCTTTTTTAACGACGACAGTATCGAGATCGTAGAAATACTCGAGGAGCTGCTCGACGTTGTAGCCGAGTGCTTTCAAGAGAATCGTCACTGGGAATTTACGACGACGATCGATACGAACGTAGATCAAATCCTTTTGGTCGAATTCGAAGTCGAGCCACGAACCGCGGTAAGGAATGACACGTGCCGAGTAAATCAATTTGCCCGAAGCATTGTTCTTACCACCATCGTGGTCGAAGAAAACGCCCGGTGAACGGTGGAGCTGCGATACGACAACGCGCTCAGTCCCGTTGATGATGAACGAGCCGTTAGCCGTCATCAGAGGGATTTCTCCCAGGTAAACTTCTTGTTCTTTCACGTCGCGAATCGAACGTGCTTCAGTCTGTTCGTCGACATCGAAAACGATGAGACGAAGAGTGACTTTCACGGGAGCCGCATACGTCATACCGCGCTGACGACATTCATCGACGTCGTACTTAGGCGGTTCGAGAGTGTAGCTGACGAACTCGAGGCTCGCCGTGTTGTTGAAATCTGTGATTGGGAAAACTGAACGGAAAACACCGTTCAATCCCGCATCGCCGCGACGATCCGGATCCATGTCTTTTTGCAGGAACGACTCGTAAGAGCTCTTCTGCAACTCGATCAGATTCGGGATATCGATAACTTGTTTATTCTTTGCGAAAGTCTTGCGGATGCGGAGGTTCGAGGCCGTAACAGGAATGGTTCCCATTCACTCTCCTAAAAAAAACGAAACCAAAAAACAAAAGCGACAGAGACAAAAACCGAGAGAGAAATTTTCCGTTAACTTTCGCGTCTCATTTCGCTCGAAAAACTTCGATGGAAATTTTCGAGACGCGAAAAAGGAACGCACGGCTCTGTTGGTATCGAAGCGCCGCCGGCGCTTCTTTCGTTCGCGTCGAATCGGAGATTCGCCTCCGGCTCATTGTGCTCACGAATCACCATCTCTCACTCTCGCGTCGCTTTTTCTTTTTGAGAAAATCAGCGACGCGCGGGCGAGAGGCAAAGTTCATGCCTTCCTTGAAGTATGGGAAAGTAGGCTACTATTACTTAATCTGGATCTTCGCGCCAGCTTTTTCGATGACTTCTTTCATCTTAGCTGCTTCTTCCTTAGACACGCCTTCTTTGAGTGTCTTTGGCGCGCCTTCAACGAGATCTTTCGCTTCTTTCAAGCCGAGGCCTGTGACCGCGCGAACTTCTTTGATGACGTTGATTTTGTTAGCGCCTGCGTCAGCAAGAACGACGTCGAAAGTCGTCTTTTCTTCAGCTGGAGCGCCGCCTGCAGCAGCGCCACCGCCCATTGCCATCGCAACAGGAGCAGCTGCCGAAACACCCCATTTTTCTTCGAGTGTCTTGATGAGCTCAGAGAGCTCGATAACAGGCATTGAAGAGAGATAGTTTACTACTTCGTCTTTAGTGAGAGCCATTTGGATCTTCTTTCTTTGTCGGACACATGCCGACGATAAAAATTAAATAATTCAGTTACTTAGGAACTAAGCCGCAAGCGGCTTACGCTCCACCGAGTTTGTCTCTTTGAGCTCCGAGAACGCGTGCGAAACCTGACGGAACAGCGTTGAGTGTTCTGACGAATTTCGATGCTGGCGCGTTGAGGACTCCGAGGAACTGTGCACGCAAGACGTCTTTCGACGGCAAGTTTGCGAGCGCGTTAATTCCCGCTTTGTTGAGTGCCGAACCTTCCATCACGCCCGCTTTGAGCTGAAGAATTTCGACGTTCTTCGCAAAGTCAGAGAGCGCTTTGGCAGTAACCGGCGCTTCACCGAAAGCGAAAACGATTGCGTTGTTTCCTGTGAGCGACTTTTCGAGAGCGGTCTTCGATTCTGGGTGTTCGCCCAACGCGCGCAATGCGAGCGTGTTACGAACGACCTTCATCTCTGACTCAGCGGTGACGAGTTTTTTGCGCAAGTCTGTGACTTGCTCAACTGTCATCCCCTTGAAATCGACGAGGAAAGCCGCTTTCGCGCGACCGAATTTCTCGGCGAGCGATGCGATTTCTGACGACTTCTGTTCACGAGTGTTCATGATTGCCATACCTCTGTATCTCCTTTCTTGGGCCCTTTGGAGGACCGTTAGATTTCGCTGATCGAGCCGTTCACGTCTCTAGGAGCAATTCCCTGAGGCGAACGGATAAGGAGGAGAGGCCGGCCACGTAAGTGACAAACTTTTTCCGCTGTATCTCGGCTGGGTGAAGAGCGTATCTCCGATTAAATGACCGTCCTAAAAAGTGCGGGCATCCCAAGCTGTCTCTGAACGCGATTGTCTGATGTCTGTAATACAAAAGGGCAGTCGTTGACAACTGCCCTTTCTGGGATTTTTGAATTTGTTCGGAAAAAGCTTACGTCGCGTCGGCTTGTGCTTGGCCGATGTCAACTTTGATACCAGGACCCATCGTCGACGAGATCGACATTTTCTGGAAGTAAACGCCCTTCGACGTTGCTGGCTTGGCCTTGATGACCGCGCCGATGAACGCCTGGAGGTTTTCTTTCAGTTTTTCTGCGCCCATCGACTTGCGACCGATCCCCGCGTGGATGATGCCCGCTTTGTCGACGCGGAAGTCGAGTTTACCGCGCTTTTCAGCTTTTACGGTATCAGCGACGTTCATCGTGACAGTGCCGACTTTAGGGTTCGGCATCAAGCCCCGAGGTCCGAGGACCTTCGCGACTTTAGAAACCGTAGCCATCATGTCGGGGGTTGCGATTGCTTTATCGAAATCGAGCCAGCCGCCGTTGATTTTCGTGACGAGTTCGTCAGAACCGACGAAATCAGCGCCTGCATCAAGGGCTTCTTTCTCTTTCGGGCCTTTTGCGAAAACGAGAACGCGAACAGCTTTGCCGAGACCGTGCGGGAGAGCGACCGCGCCGCGAACCTGTTGGTCAGATTGCTTTGGGTCGATACCGAGACGAACAGCGACGTCGATCGATTCGTCGAATTTCGCAGTCGCCGAGTTTACAGCCATTTCGACTGCTTTCTCGATCGAGTAGCGCTCTGTCGAATCAATGCCTTCAGAAGCTTTGTTGAAACGTTTGTTTGCCATGGATTATTCCACCACTTCCAGGCCCATGCTCTTCGCTGTGCCTACAACTTGGTTCATTGCAGATTCGACTGTCGAGCAGTTCAAATCCGGAAGCTTGAGAGCCGCGATCTCGCGGATCTGCTTCATGTTCACTTTGCCGACTTTATCCTTCTGAGGCATCTTCGAGCCGCTTTGCAGCTTCGTTGCTTGCTTCAAGAGAATCGAGACTGGCGGCGTCTTCGTGATGAAGGTAAACGAACGGTCCTGATAAACAGTGATGATGACAGGAATGATCGTGTCACCTTTGCCCTGCGTGCGAGCGTTAAACTGTTTACAGAATTCCATGATGTTTACCCCATGCTGGCCGAGCGCCGGTCCCACGGGCGGCGCTGGATTCGCCTTCCCTGCCGGACTCTGTAACTTGATCATACCAGTTACTTTTTTTGCCATTACCCACTCCTACCTAGGGGAACAATGCTCACGAAATGTGAGCAAACTTATTTCATTTAATTGATCGCAGCCTTACGATCGTTGGGAGAGTTCGCGTTCGTGCGAACTCTATCGATGACTCAGACAGATCGGAAGAGCGTCGTGT
>CAJYIL010000285.1 GCA_913774795.1 Pseudobdellovibrionaceae bacterium | reverse complement strand
TGTGTTCGCGAGCTCAAAGCGCAAGGTTTTCAGATTCTGGCCACTCATCTCGACGAACGCGCAAAGCCCATCGGCGAGATCGATGTCACGAAACCGACGGCGATCGTCTACGGCAACGAGCGCGACGGAATTTCGAAGGAGATGATCGAACTTTGCGATCAGACCGTGATCATCCCGATGCACGGCTTCGTTCAGTCCTTCAATATTTCAGTCGCGGCCGCGATTTCGCTTTATCATATCTCGCGTGAGCGAAAGGCCGGAGGCGACCTCTCGCCAGAAGAAAAAACGATTCTCAAAGCCGAGTTCTCACTCCGCTCATCCAAGAATCCTGAAAAGCTGATCGAAGAAATAATCGCTCGTAAGACTTAGAGCATCTTGTTCGGTTTTTCGGTGCGAACTTGTGATTCCATCGTGCGAAGGCGGAGACCGGCTTCGTAATTTTGCAAGAATGCACCCTCGAGAAACGACGGACAAGTGTTGAAGTAGGGCTGCCCGTTGCGGCCGAGTGCCAGACCCTGTGCCGGCGTACAAAAATCGATGAGACCCGCATTATGGCCGTTGGTGAATGCGTCGAGATCGATGTCGGAGCATTGCTGCTCTTTGAGAGCTTCGGCGAGTGGTAGGCCGGCCACGCCTTCGGTGCGCCCAGCTTCCCAGGAATCGAATCGGCGGCAAACAGACTCAGGCTTCGCGATCATGTGCGAGCAACCAGTCAAAATCAGCAATGTGAAAGCTAAGAAAATGCGCATGCGTCCCTTGATTTTAGGCATTCAGGGTAAGAGGAGGCGACCCATTTCTCAAGGAGGGGAATTTGTGACAGGCGGCGTCCTTCGCGTAGTGGCCGCTAGAGGGAAGGAATTGCTTGTTTTTGGACATTCGGGCAGGTTGATCCTCAATGAAAATCGCACTTCTTCATGACTCGGTTTTGCCACCTAAGACCTATGGCGGGATCGAACGCATCGTCGTCAGTCTCGCCCACGAATATCGCCGCCGCGGGCACGACGTGACCGTCATCTGCCGCAAAGGCTCTCGACTCCAGGATTTCGAAACGGTGGAGCTTCCTGCCGACTACCGCGAACACTTGCGCTGGATCCCCGGCGACATCGAATTCTTGCACTCGCACCAACCGCTTCCCTTGAAGCCCTCGATTCCGTTTCTCGTGACCATTCACGGCAATGGACACCCCGACGAAAAATATTGGGCGAATACGAACTTTTTGTCGGAGTCGCACGCGGCCAATCATGCAGCAAAATACTTCGTCTATAACGGCGTCGATCCCGAGAGATATCCGTTCGTTG
>CAJYIL010000284.1 GCA_913774795.1 Pseudobdellovibrionaceae bacterium | reverse complement strand
CGGCGAAGAAGACCTTCCTCGAAGAAGGCAAGCCGCCAACTGCTTCGGTTGTTGTTGAGCTTCACCCAGGTAAAACTCTTTCAGACGAACAGGTTCGCGGGATCGCCTTCCTCGTTGCCAACGCCGTCGAGGGTCTCGACGCCGACAAAATCTCGATCGTCGATTCCCGCGGAAAACTTCTTTCGAAGTCGTCGAATCCCGACACGGCGGGCAGCTCAGAACTCTCAGGCCTGCAAGCCAGCAAAGAGCGTGAGCTCGAAGCGCGCGTCGAAGAAATTTTGGGCCGTGTTGTCGGTCAAGGCAAAGTCATGGCGCGAGTGAATGTCACTCTCGACACGACTCACACGATGACAACTGAAGAGACGATTGATCCAGATAAAACAGCGCTTCTCGCGTCGAGCGAAGAGGGCGAAACGCTCGATGGAAGCCGCACGAACCCAACAGGGGTTCCGGGCTCGCGCGCGAATCTCCCGGGAGCGGCCGATGCCGGCACGGTTGGCTTCAATCAAAACGTACAGAAGAACTTAAAGACCCAGAACTTCGCGGTTCCTAAAACCGTTCGCAATATCAAAAAAGCGGCGGGTGATCTTCAGCGTGTTTCGATTGCGGTCGTCGTCGACGGCTACATGACTCACAAGAAGAACGACAAAGGCGAAGACGAAGAGACATACACGGCTCGCACGCCAGAAGATCTCGCGAAATACGAAGAGCTCGTCAAGCAAACGGTCGGCTTCAACGTCGCTCGTGGCGATACCGTGAAAGTCGAGAACATGCAGTTCACGAAAGAAGACTTCTCGGATGCCGAGAAACTCATGACGACGCTTGAGCGTAAGAAGCTCATGAATGCTCTCTTGAAGTGGGTGCTCTTGGCGCTCGCGCTCGGAATGTTCTTCTTCATCGTCATTCGTCCGTTCATGCGTTGGGTCACCGACAGCTTCCAGGATTCTGTCGAAGACATGCTCCCACGTACGATCGAAGAGCTCGAAGAACTTCAGTCGGTCGACAACACGCTCCCAGGCATGTCGTCGGCTCTTCCGGTCCTCGAGGAATCGCTCGATCCGGACAAAGCAGAATCGGAACTCCTAAAAGAACGCATCATGGCCCTCATGGATAAAGATGAGGAAAAAGCCGCGGGCGCGTTCTCACTCTGGCTCGTTCGGAAGGATGGCTAAGCCGCTATGTCAGTCGTACGCTTAAGCAAGATTGAACAGTTCGATTTCGATAACCTGAAAGGTTTCGAAAAAGCGGCGATCCTCATCAACTATCTCGGGCCCGATGCCGCCAAGAAGTTGTTGAAGCGCATGGACGACGGCGACATCCGTAAGCTTTTGACCGTCATGGGAAAATTCCGGATCGTGCCGATCGCGATCACCAAAAAAGTTCTGGAAGAATACTACGAGCTCGTTTCGGAGTCTGAAGACTACATCTTC
>CAJYIL010000283.1 GCA_913774795.1 Pseudobdellovibrionaceae bacterium | reverse complement strand
GATGAGAGCCACAGCAGCCAGCGTTGCCATTATGCGAATACCAAGTCTCGAGTCCATGATGGGCTCTTGTTACAAAAATGATGCGAAGACGATCTGAATCAGAACCAGTCGCTCAGACACTACGTGTGTCCACGCTTTAGTCACTGGCCGAAGAAAGGCCCAACTTTAAGCCGCAGGCTTGGCCGCAGCGTCCCCGACCGGCTCAGCCGGCAGCAAGCCTTCTTTTCGTAAAAGGGCGGCGGGATCAGCGTCGCGGCCGCGGAAGTCTCGATACAGTTGATCGGCCGGCTCGACTCCGCCTTTTTCTAGAATCGATGCCTGCCAACGGTTGGCCGTGAGAGGATCAAAAATGCCATTGTCTCTGAACGCTTCAAACGCGTCTGAGGCCAACACATCGGCCCACTTGTAGCTGTAGTATCCCGCATCGTAGCCGCCCTGAAAGACGTGCGTGAAGGTCGTCGAGGAAAGAACGCCGTACGTTTTTGAGATCAGGTAAGGCTCGATCGCTTGGCGCTCGAATTTTGCGACGTCACGAGCATCGACGACCGTCGACAAATCGCGCGTGTGCCAAGCGAGATCAAGGAGCGACATGCGGACTTGCGCGAGTCCCGTAGTCGCGATGCGGAAATTCTCTGCGGCCTTCATCTGCGCGATGATTTGATCCGGCAGTCGCTCTCCCGTTTTGTAGTGTCGGGCGTAGACATCAAGAACCTCTTTTTGGAACGCGAAGTTCTCCATAAACTGTGACGGAAGCTCGACAAAATCCCACGCGACGTTCGTGCCCGAGAAAGCACGATACTTCGTTTGCGAGAGCATCGAATGAAGACCATGACCGCCTTCATGGAAAAGCGTTTGAACTTCGCTCGCCGAAAGAAGCGCAGGCGTGCCGGGCGCCGGCTTTTTAAAATTCGTCACGTTGATGACAACCGGTCGACGCTGAACGCCGTCGAGTTGGCCTGAGCGCGAAAGCACCGATGCCCACGCTCCCGCCCGCTTTTCGCCTGGGCGCTCAAAGAAGTCGAAATAAATGAGTGCGAGGTGTTCGCCTCGCGCATCACGAACCTCGAAAGTCTTCACCGACGAATCCCAGGTTGCGATGTCGGGCCGCGCGCGAAACGAAACACCGAAGAGTTTCTTCGCCGTGAAGAAGAACCCTTCGAGCACCTGGTCGAGAGGAAAATACTCGCGTAAGACAGACTCACTGTAGCCGAATCGCTGCTTTTTCATTTGCGAAACGTAGCGCGCAACATCCCAAGGCTTCACTTCGTGACCCGCAAACGCGTCGAGCTCGGCCTTATCTTTCAATGCGCCTGGGCGGTAGCGTTCGGCGAGGTCTTCAAGAAATTTGATCGCGTTCTCGGGCGTTTTCGCCATGCGAGGTTTCAATTTTAACGACGCCGCGTTTTTATGCTCAGCCAAATGAGCGCGCTCTTCACGAAGCTTGGCGATCTCGATGACGCGCTCGCGGTTATCGGACGCGGATCGCTTTTGCCCGATTCGAGCGCGCGCAATCCAGGCGCGTTTGCGCACATGCGTGAGCGTGGATTGAACCAAAATCGAGTCGACTTCACCGAGATTAAAACTCCAGGCGTTGGCGTCGCCCTCGGCCTCAGAACGTGCGCGCGCCGCATTTTTCAGCGCTTCCGAGAGACCCTCGAGATCGCGCGCCTCGGTCACTTTGAAACGGAATTGCGCGCGGTCTTTCGTCAAAGATGCACCGAATTCCGTGGTGAGCACATTTAAGCGTGAATTGATTTCGTCGATGCGATCACGCGTCGGGTCTTTCTCCGCACTCCACTCAAACATATTGCGAACGCGCGCCAAAAGTTTTTTCTGCTCGAGAGAGAGACCCAGAGACTCTCTTTCGGCGATGATTTTTTCGACTCTCGTTCGAAGAACCTTGTCGTCACGAACGCCGTTATCGAGGGATTGTGCGAATTTAAATGCGTCTTTCGAAATCGCCCGGAGTTCATCCGTGCCTTTGACACCAATCAAGTGTCCGAGCGCCATTTGCACGCGCTCGAAAGGTGCTGCATAAACTTCGAGGGCCTCGATCGTGTTCTCGAACGTGGGTTTGCGTGGATCTTGTCTGATAGCTTCGAGACGAATTTTTGAGGCCTCTACCGCCGCTTCAAAGGCCGGTCTGAAATCCGAAGTCTTGAGTTGAGTAAAGTCGATCGTGCGTCGCGAGGTCTGATTAAGAGTGTTTGTCGTCTCTTTTGGGGTATCTAACTTTTTGACAGCGAGCCCGAGAACGGCGCGAGGTCTTTCACCGAAAACGTCACGGCACTGAGAAAGGTCCGCGTGCGCCGTCGCAGATAGCGCCAGAGCGAAGAGGGTCGCGGTGGTTCGCGCGAAAATAAAGCTTTTGTTATTCACGTGAAACCGCCTCCGTT
>CAJYIL010000282.1 GCA_913774795.1 Pseudobdellovibrionaceae bacterium | reverse complement strand
GAACTCTGATTAATTGTCACAGTCTCTTCGCAAGATCGAAATGGACACGAGAAGAATTTTCCATCGTGATCCGCGATTCTCTTATGCAGGAGATGCCTCATGGCTCGTACAGCATTCATCTATCTTGCCGCTCTGACCTTTGCCGAATTCATGTTCACCGGACGTGCCGCTCAGGCCGGTGACTCAAACCCGATCGTTTTCGAGACGATGACGCCCGTCGTGGCCGACGGAAAAGATAAGGCGCCAAAGATCATGGATTTCACCAAAGATCCTGACGCCGACAAGCCGGTCAAAGGCAAAAAGGTCATCGCCGGAAATTAGACCGCTCGCTTAAAGTTTCCGACCATCGATTGAAGTGCTGTTTGCAGGTTCTCCGTAATCTCGTGCGGCCTTAGAATTCCGGCCCGGTTCAAGCGCTCTTTGATGTCGGGCTTTAAACCGCAGATCCGAATTTCCGCATTCTTCTCACGTGCATGCTTCTGAAGTTTTGCGAAGTGGGGAATGAGGTCGGATGAAAAAGCCGACACGTCCCGAAGATTGATGACAAGCCTCGAGAAATTCGCCTTGAGAACATCTTGAGTCAGTTCATCGAACCGTTCAGCCGATGTGCCCTCGAGAAGCCCGACCAGACTTGCCACTACGAAGCCGTTCTTCTCAGAAATGAAGTACTGGAAATCGAAGGGAGCTTGTTGGGCCATAGCAAATTCCGCCTACAAAAGAGTTAGTCACTCTTCGGTTACCCTTTTTGGGAACTCCAACCCCTCGCTCCAGATTCCCGTCTCAAATCGGAGCATTTTTGATGAGTTCGCGGTCAGCTGCATCGTGCATGATATCGACGTCAGCGGAGACACGTTTTATCGCATCGTCTTCGTTCGCCTTCGTCTCAGAAGTAAGCGTTTGATTTTCACTTAGCTGCACCTCGGCTTTCGCACGAACCTCGCTATCACGCTCTTTTTCGACCGTCTTGCGGTGATCGCTCGACTCGATTTGTTGAATCTTGAGAGTGTCGGCAAAGACGATTTCGCGAGAGGAGTCAGGAAGAGAAATTCCGGCGGCCATCAAGGCTTCCTTCGTGCAGGCGATGACATTCGAAGTCGTTCGGAATTTGCTCGATTTCGAGCTATCGATCCAGAACAAAACGCGCAGATTCACTGTCGAATCATTGAGTTTGTTTGCGACCACGAGTGCGGCCGGATCTTTGAGAACATCCGAGATACCGCCAAGGACTTCGGAGATGATCTCGACCGATCGCGCGACCGAATCACCGTAGCCGATACCGACGTCAAATGAAATGCGCATGCGCGGGTTGGTTGTCCGGTTTTGAATGATGGACTTGATGACGATCGAGTTCGGCACCAGAACGAGAGTGCCGTCGTAGCCGAGGATCGTTGTTCCGCGCATGTTCAACGACTGCACGTAACCGTCAAAACCAGAGACGCTAATGTCATCACCTTTCGTGAAAGGAGAACGGATGGCGAGCAGAAGTCCTGAGATGTAGTTTTCGGCGATATCTTTGAAGGCGAATCCCAGAACGATCCCGAGCGCTCCCGTCCCCCCGATGATGGTCGTCGCGAGGCCTGATAATCCGGCTGTCTGGAGAACGAGATAAAAGAGCAGAATCCAGAGAGGAACCATCGTAATCTTTGAAACCGTAGATAGCAGAAACGGATTGTTGATCGAGCGCCCCCAAAGCGTTTGCACGCCTCTGTAAACAGTGCGGC
>CAJYIL010000281.1 GCA_913774795.1 Pseudobdellovibrionaceae bacterium | reverse complement strand
CAGTGCTTCAAAAAATCCTCGTTTAGTAGCGATCCAAAGACCACCAATGAAAAGAGCAAGGAAAGCCGTCAGGGCTATGGCAAGACTTACGCCGTCTTTAACGAATGCCACGATTAACACCATGATGAGGGCCCAAATGGCTGCGATCGACGCACCTATCTTAATGAGAGCGACGCGAATTTCGGATGAGCCAACAGATCGCGGGACATAAGTAAAGTTGGCGGGGCAAATTCGAATAAAGCCAACTCCCGTCATCGGAGTAAGACGGCATCGCTCTTCGTAAACTTTGAACCAAACAAATTGCCATTCGTCATTTCGGCGAACTTGCTCGAGCCTTTTTAAGACTAGAGTGAAGTCGCATGCTCCACCGCTCTGAGCAGTAATCTCAGAAATTTCGAGCTTCTCGGCATTGCTCAATGTTGAGAGGCGAGCGCCACCGTTTATTACGGTGGTGTCGCCCAACAGATCGAGGATCGCTGCCTCAGTCATGATCTCTTCTATCTCGCAAACTTACGCGAACTCAAAGACCGGCTTGTCGTCTTTGACATCGACCTTCACCTGGCCGCCCTTTTCGAGTTTGCCGAAAAGGATTTCGTCCACGAGAGGTTTCTTGACGTGCTCATCGATTGTTCGAGCGAGCGGACGCGCGCCGTACTGAGGATCAAAGCCCTTCTTCAAGAGCCACTTGAGAGCGTCTTCGGAAGCCGAGATTTCGATCTTCTTCTTCGCGAGCTGCTTCTCAAGATCGCCCAAGAACTTGCGAACGACTTCGAGCATGACGTTCTCTGGCAGCTTATCGAAGTGCACGACCGCATCCAGACGGTTCAAGAACTCTGGCGTGAACGTGCGCTTGATAGCATCCATCGAGATCGACGAGTGCGAGCCTTCGTGAATTCCCATGACCCCTTTTGCGGCATCGGCAGCGCCCGCGTTCGTCGTCAAAATCAAAACGACGTTACGGAAGTCTGCGGTCTTGCCGTGAGAATCGGTGAGCGTGCCGTTGTCCATGACTTGGAGAAGGATCGCGTAGATATCCGGGTGCGCTTTCTCGATTTCGTCGAGAAGCAGAACCGCGTAAGGATTCTTCGTGACCGCTTCGGTGAGTAAGCCGCCTTCTTCGTAACCCACGTATCCTGGAGGTGCGCCGACCAAGCGAGAGACCGCGTGCTTTTCCATGTACTCCGACATGTCGAAGCGGATGAATTGGTTGCCGAGAAAGTGCGCGAGTTGTTTTGCGACTTCTGTTTTACCAACGCCCGTCGGGCCTGCAAACAAGTAGCTGCCGATCGGTTTGTTCTCGCGACCGAGACCTGTGCGCGAAAGTTTGATCGCTGTCGTGACGGCTTCGACTGCCTTGTCTTGTCCGAAGACAACCGACTTGAGGTTCTTCTCAAGATCTTTGAGTTGCGACTTGTCTTGCGTATTCACGCTCGCCGCCGGGACTTGCGCCATCGATGAGACGACTTTCTCGACGTCGGTGACTTTGATCTTCTTCAGCTCCGTGTCTTTTGATTGGATGCGCACACGTGCGCCGACTTCATCGAGGACATCGATCGCTTTATCCGGGAGATGTCGTCCCGTGATGTATCTCGCCGAGAGTTCTGCCGCCGCTTTAATCGAAGCGGGCGAGTACTCGACGTTGTGGTGCTCGGCGTACTTCGGCGCAAGACCTTGAAGGATCTTAATGGCATCTTCGACGGATGGCTCTTTGACGTCGATCTTCTGGAATCGGCGCGAGAGCGCGCGGTCTTTTTCGAAGTGCTGTCTGTATTCTTTGTACGTCGTCGAACCGATGCAGCTGAGCGAGCCATTCGCGAGCGAAGGCTTAAGAAGATTCGATGCATCCATCGATCCTCCGCTCGTCGCACCAGCACCTACAAGCGTGTGAATCTCGTCGATGAAGAGAACGCCGTGTTTCTCGGCATCAAGCGCTTTGACGACCGCTTTCAAACGTTCTTCGAAATCGCCGCGGAATTTTGTTCCGGCGAGAAGGGCACCCATGTCGAGCGAGAAGATGACCGCGTCTTTGATTTGGTGAGGAACATCGCCGCTCACGATTCTCTGCGCGAGACCGTCCGCGATCGCGGTTTTACCCACGCCCGGTTCACCGATGAGAAGCGGGTTGTTCTTCGTACGGCGTGCAAGGACCTGAATCGCGCGCTCGATCACGTCTTCACGACCGACGAGTGGATCCATCTTGCCTTGCTTCGCGCGCTCATTCAGGTTCACGCAGTAAGCTTTGAGCGGAGATTGTTTTCCCTGCTTAGAGCCATCTTTCGGAAGGCCGTCGATGTCGGTGTCTTCCTTCTCGGGCGTTTCGTCTGGTGATGCGCCTTTGCTTACGCCGTGGCTCAAATAGTTGATCACGTCGAATTGCGTAACGCCTTGGGCTTCCATGAAGTACACGGCGTGGGAGTCTTTTTCGTTGAAGATCGCGACCAGCACGTTGCCAGTCGTGACGAGATCTTTTCCCGCCGACTGAACTTGGATCACCGCACGTTGGAGAAGGCGGTGGCACGCAAGCGTGAACTCGGGCTTCCAGGCATCGAAGTCGGCGCCATCTGAGGCGCTACTGTCGTCGCCTTCTGCCTTTTGCAGGCGAACGCGCGGGCAGTGCTGATCGAGGAAGGTCTCGAGATCTTTTTGCAGGTCAGGCACGTCGCACCCGCAGGCTTTCAAGATATCGATGACTTCTTTATCGCGTGTGAGCGTGAGGAGAATATGTTCGAGGCTCACGAACTCGTGACGATGTTCTTTGGCGAACGTCGCGGCCATATTCAGGTGTTTTTCTAAATTGGAACTCAGCACGGTCTCTCCTTGGATTGTTCAAATCCCGTGAGCGCTAGTCTTTCTCCATGACACATTTGAGCGGATGACGGTTCTGCCTCGAATACTGGTTCACTTGGTAGACTTTGGTTTCTGCGATCTCGTAGGTGAAGACGCCGCAAACTCCGAATCCTTTTTGGTGTACCGCGAGCATGATTTTCGTCGCTTCCGTGATGTCCTTTTGGAAGAACTTTTGAATCACGTGAATGACGAAATCCATCGGGGTGTAGTCGTCATTCATCAATATAACTTTGTAGAGCGGCGGTGTCTTGGTGCGCGTTTTCGATTCGGTTATTACCGCAGTCCCGGAGTCACCCTCGGATTCTCGATCGGCGTTGCGGAGGGGCGGTCTTCGAATCGATCCCATCGTTTTACTTACGTCCTCCGCCACTGTCTCATTCTAAGATGCACCGATCAAAACTCACAAGGGATGGCGCGCGTACCCTGCAACGTCTCTCGTCGCCGTCAAGATGGGTTCGTTTTAGCCTGAGTCAAGTTTGGCTGTTGCTGGACGATGGTCTAGGTCAAATTGTCCACCGGTGCCTCGGTTGTGACGCCCAATGTGCGCGCTTAGGCGCAACTTGCGCGCGCTCACTGTTTGAATTCTCGACAGCCGACTGAAAGTTCAGCGCCGACGTGAGCTTAACAGGTGTTGAACTTTTTGGCGCGACTCGCGCATTCGCGTCCTTGTTTCGAAATGAAGCAAGTTTGCGTTTCATCGTGGGAAAGACGCGTGGGTCGCGCGTCTCACCTCGGTCCAGTCTTGGCAAAAGTGTCTCAAACAAAAACGATTTAGTTGGCACGTCCAGTGAAGTAGAGACAGTCAACGGCGACGCGGACGGTTGAGTCTAGATTTCAGATCTGGACTGATCGGGCCGAATAGCAGGAATTAGAATTTGTTTAATAAACGCCACACAGATGGCAGGAGAGCACATGAAAACACCAGCACGTATGTTGAAGACTCAAGCAGGTTTCTCGTTAATCGAATTGATGATCGTCGTTGCGATCATCGGTATCCTCGCGTCGATCGCGGTTCCGAACTTCCAGAAGTTCCAGCGCAGAGCGAAGCAATCGGAAGGTAAGGGGTATCTGGCAGGTATTTACTCGGCAGAGAACGGTTTCCGTGCTGAGTGGAATGGTTACTCATCGGACCTTCTCTGTATCGGTTTCAAGGACAATAACTTGGCGGCGCCTTCCAACGGACTTGCTGGACGCGGAAACTACTCGGCTGGTTTCGCGACCGCTGGTGGCGTGACTGGTGCCGCGTCGGGTACGACTTGTAACGCAACTGCGGCAAACTCGATTGCAGCACCGCAGCCATCGAACGGTCTCGCAGCGTTGCCAGGTGCTGTTGCAGGTACAGCTATTGGTGCGGCACCTTTCAATACCTTCACTGCGGGAACGCAGGGGATCTTAGGCGGTACAGCGAACGATCAATGGACGATTACAGAAGCAAAAACTCTCACGAATACAGCTTCGGGCCTCTAATTCTCAAGCTCAGCAAGATGGCGGCTTCAGCGGCCATCTTGCTTTTTTCGCGAATCGGTTCATGACGCCCACCAAGCCTTGGCTCATTTCATCTTTGACGGCGTTCGTAGCGACACTAGGGATATCGCTCGTTATCCTTACGCAGAACTCACCTCCACCTCCGCATGCACTAACGACGCGGTTCTTGGTACCACCGACCGACTTGCAATTCTTTACGCTTGGTTACTCCGAAGTCGTCGGTGATGCGCTTTGGATTCGAGTAATTCAAGACTTCGACTACTGCGAAACTAAGAGCGCGGAAAAAAAGAGTCTTAAGAGATGCGATAAGGGATGGGTGTATCAGATGGTTAACTCGATCACTGAACTAGCGCCCAGATTCAGAGAAGCGTATCTGTACGGCGGTTTGATGTTATCCGTTATTGTGGACGATAAGCGCGGAGCTACAGAAATCTTTGACAAGGGTGTGACGCGCTTTCCCGACGACTGGATCATGCTCTACCGAGCCGCTTATCATTCGCTTTCAGAAGAAAATGACGAAAGAAAGGCCGCTCGGCAATTGGTGCTCGCAGGTCAGAAGGGTGCGCCTCAGTGGGTTTTCTCCCTCTCAGCTCGACTCAGTCAAAAAATCGGCCAATTGGATTTCGCGAAGTCCATCATGATTGATGCGCTGGAGAACGCAAAAGACGAAATCAATGCGAACTACTTCCGTAAACGCCTCGCCGAGATCGACGCCCAGATCGCCGAAGAGCAAGCCAAGCAAAAGCACTAGCCCAACCTTGCCAACCTCCCCCTTCAGCCTCATCGTCTGAGAAAACACGTGCATCGCGCACGCAAGTTTGAGATTTAAGACAGACACATGGCTACAACTAAGCTCGACTACTACGAAGTGCTCGGCGTCGAACGCACGGCAGACGGCGACACCATCAAGAAGGCGTATCGCAAGCTCGCGATGCAGTTCCACCCCGACAAGAATCCTGGCGACAAAGCCGCCGAGGACAAATTTAAACAGTGCGCCGAAGCCTACGAGATCTTGAGCAACCAAGATAAGCGCGCCAAGTACGACCGCTTCGGGCACCAAGCTTTCGGCCAAGGCCAGGGCTTCCAAGATGTCGACGACGTCTTCGCGAACTTCTCCGACATCTTCGGCGATCTTTTCGGAGGCGGAGGACGCCAGCGTCAGAGACGCAGCAACACCGGCCCCGCACGCGGTGCCGACCTAAGATACATCTGCGAAATTTCGCTGAAAGAAGTCATCACAGGCCTCGAGAAAGACATCGAGTTCGACACCGAAGAAAATTGCAGCGAGTGCGACGGCTCCGGCGCAGAAAAAGGTTCGACCGCCGACACTTGCCCAAGCTGCCGGGGAGCGGGCCAAGTCATCAGCCAACAAGGCTTCTTCTCGGTTGCGACCACGTGTCCAACTTGCCAAGGCTCCGGCAAGATCATCAAGAATCCGTGCAAGAAGTGTCACGGCAAAGGACGCACGCGCGTCCACCGTAAGATTCAAGTTAAAGTTCCGCCGGGCGTTGATACGGGCACCCAACTTCGAGTGACCCAAGAAGGCGAAGGCGGACACCGCGGTGGACCACCGGGAGATCTCTACGTCGAAATCCGCGTAAAAGATCACGACGTTTTCGAACGTCATGGTCTCGATCTGTTAGCGCCTCTTCAGATTAGCTATCTCCAAGCATTGCTCGGCGCCGAAGTTGAAGTCGAAACTCTCGACGGTGATGAGACGATCACTGTTCCGGCGGGAACAAATGCGAACGAGAGAATTCGCTTGAAGGACAAAGGTGTGCCGAGCCTCCGTGGCGGCGGACGAGGAAGCATCTACTTCGATATTCAAATCGATGTTCCGAAGAAGCTCTCGAAAGACGAAGAAAAGCTATTGCGAGAGATAGCGACCGCGAAGGGCGAGAAAGTTCTCGCGCCGAAAAAAGGTTTCTTCAAGTAAGTCACCTCCGCAGCGGAGGTGACGACGAATCTCTCCATTGGCAGATGCGCTCTTACAACCTGACGTGGCCGCAACGATAAGGGTCCTCTCAGATCGATCTGGAGCTTCAGATTGCTCAAAAATGCCCCAAATCGGGCAGGTGAGACCGGAGCTCCAAAGAATACGCATCATTTTTTCGCCGCAAACTCCCCCGCGCCTTGACGAACCCCGCCGAGGCCCCAGATTTTCATCAAGTAAGTATTGAAGATCCTGGGAGGGATAAACAGATTATGGCATCGAAAATCATCGGTATTGACTTGGGAACAACGAACTCTGTCGTCTGCGTGATGGAAGGCGGAGATCCGAAAGTTCTCGTCAACGAAGAAGGTGCGCGCACGACCCCCTCGGTAGTTGCATTCACGAAAGACGGCCAAAAACTCGTTGGCCAAATCGCGAAACGTCAAGCGGTCACAAACCCTGAAAACACGATCTATTCAGCAAAACGCTTTATCGGTCGTCGTTTCGAAGAAACTGCCGAAGAAACGAAGCTCGTTCCTTACTCCGTTGTTAAAAAAGGTAACGAAGCGGCTTTTAAAATCCGCGACGAACAACAAACGCCAGAGCAAATCTCGGCGCTCATCCTCGGCAAACTTAAAAAAGTCGCTGAAGATTATTTGGGAACATCGGTAACAGAAGCGGTCATCACCGTTCCTGCCTACTTTAACGATGCCCAACGTCAGGCGACGAAAGACGCCGGCCGCATTGCTGGCCTCGACGTAAAACGGATCATCAACGAGCCGACGGCGGCCGCACTCGCCTACGGTTTCGATAAAAACAAAGACCAGAAGATCGCGGTCTATGACTTGGGTGGCGGTACGTTCGATATTTCGATTCTCGAAGTCGGCGACAATGTCGTCGAAGTGAAATCGACAAACGGCGATACGCACCTTGGTGGTGATAACTTCGATACGCGCATCCTCGAGTGGATGATCGAAGAATTTAAAAAAGATCAAGGCATCGATCTCAAAGGCGACAAGATGGCGCTTCAGCGTCTCAAAGAAGCCGCAGAGAAAGCGAAGATCGAACTCTCGTCAGCGATGGAGACCGACATTAACTTGCCGTTCGTCACGGCTGATACGACCGGTCCGAAGCACTTGCAGATGAAACTCACGCGCGCGAAGTTCGACCAAATGACAGAAGACCTCGTGAAGCGTTCGCTTGAGCCATGCAAAAAAGCGTTGGCTGACTCAGGCTTCAAGCTCAGCGAAATCGACGAAGTCGTCTTGGTCGGTGGTTCGACACGTATTCCGTCGATCCAAAAAGCGGTAAAAGAGTTCTTCCAAAAAGAGCCAAACCGCTCAGTGAACCCAGACGAAGTCGTTGCGATGGGTGCCGCGATTCAAGGTGGTGTCTTGTCGGGTGACGTGAAAGATGTTCTCCTGCTCGACGTCACTCCACTCTCGCTCGGTATCGAAACTCTCGGTGGCGTCATGACGAAGCTTATCGAGCGCAACACGACGATTCCGACACGCAAGTCGCAAGTGTTCTCGACGGCAGCCGATAACCAAACGTCGGTCGACATCCACGTCCTCCAAGGGGAGCGTGAGATGGCCGACGCCAACAAGACACTCGGTCGCTTCGAGCTCGTGGGTATCGCATCGGCTCCGCGCGGTGTTCCTCAAGTCGAAGTCTCGTTCGATATCGACGCCAACGGTATCTTGAACGTCACGGCGAAAGACATGGGCACAGGCAAAGAGCAGCAGATCAAGATCACTGCGAAGTCAGGTCTCTCTGAACAAGAGATCAAGAACATGGTGAAAGATGCTGAGCTCCACGCGGAAGAAGATAAAGCGAGAAAAGAGCGCGTGACGATCGCGAACGAACTCGACTCGATGGCTTATCAAACTGAAAAGCTCATCAAAGAGAACGAAGCGTCGTTCCAAGATGCGGATAAAAAAGCGG
>CAJYIL010000280.1 GCA_913774795.1 Pseudobdellovibrionaceae bacterium | reverse complement strand
ATCAGCCCCTCGGGATCCATGGTCAGGGCCTCAGGCCGGGGATACGGAGATGAGTAGATCTTCGGGCGCCGGGTGGTGACGTCGAAAAGAACCAACGGGTTCAAGACTTCATCGCCGTTCACGGTCAGGCGTTCGGGCGCAAACAGAATCTGGGAGCGGCTGAGCGCCGTCATGCACCGCACGTTATCGCAGGCGATTTCGTTTCGTGAGAGCTCTTGGTTTAAGCCCATCACGAGGCGCCCGGTTAGGTCATAAAACGCGATCCCGGCTTTTTGGAGCGGCTGAATCGTGTGTCCGTGAGCCTTAGCTGAAATAGGATGGTATGCCACGGCGATCAGGCCCCAAAGACACGCGATTTCAACGGCGGCCGAGCCAATTTCAAAGCGGGCGTCGATGCGGCCGTCTGACCTTAGAATCCAGGCATTTTCGCGGAGGCCAGCCGCAAAACCAGTATCGACAATCAGAGCGCGCCCATCGGGCATCGCCCGCACGATCGGAAACTCAGGGTTCGATCATTCGGCGGGGAGCGCGACTTTCTGGCCGTCCCAGATGAGAAACTGTTGGTTGAGAGTGCCTTGAATCGAAAGTGGGCTGCCGCTCGGAGTGAAATCCAAGTCGCAAACGGAGCCGATAGAGATCCCGAACGGGAATTCAAAAACTTTCACTGTCTTCAGTTCTCATCCCCCGGGGTGCGATGGGTCAAGGGTGTGACGCCCAGTCCCATGTCTGACCTAACGAACTCGTCCGTGGTTCCATGGACAAATGGAAAAACGCACGCTCGCCGACACCGTTCGCAGCCTCAGCAACCACCTTTGGCCCAAAGGCCACGCCGGTTTAAGAACGCGCGTCGTTTTCTCAATGGTGGCGCTCCTGGCGGCCAAACTCGTCAACGTCTACGGGCCCTTTCTCTACAAAGATGCGATCGACGCTCTGAGCGTCAAGCCGGTGATGGCTCTTCCGGTCGCTTTTATTTTCGCCTACGCGATGGCGCGCGTGATGACTCAAGCGTTTGGTGAAATCCGCGATTACCTCTTCATCTCGGTTTCTCAACACGCACAGCGAACGATCGCGCTCGAGACGTTTCATCACCTCCATCATCTCTCGCTTGCCTTTCATCTCGATCGACAAACGGGTGGGCTCACGCGCGTGATCGAGCGCGGAACGCGCGCGATTCAAACCGTCCTCTCGTTCATGCTGTTCAACATCGTGCCGACGCTCCTCGAGATCGCGTTGGTCAGCGGAATTTTGTGGTGGAAGTTCAACTGGAAATACGCGCTGGTCACGTTCGTGACCGTGAGTCTCTACGTGTACTTCACGTTTGCGGTTACCAATTGGCGAACGAAATTTCGTCGCTCGATGAACGAGCGCGATACCGAGGCCAACACGAAGGCGATCGACTCTCTTCTTAACTACGAAACCGTCAAGTACTTCGGAAACGAAGAGCACGAGTATCGCCGCTATGATCAGTCGCTCGAGGCTTACCAAACCGAGGCCATCAAATCGCAAGGATCACTCTCGCTTCTCAATATTGGCCAGGGGCTCATCATCGGCATCTGCGTGCTTGCGACGATGTGGATGTCCGCGGATGGCGTGATGTCAGGTCAGTTCACGGTCGGCGATTTCGTGTTGGTCAACACGCTCCTTCTCCAACTCTTTGTGCCGCTCGGATTTTTGGGTTTCGTTTACCGTGAGGTCAACCAAGGCTTGGTCGACATGGAGAAAATGTTCGAGCTTCTCGCGCTTGGCGCGGAGATCACGGACAAACCAGGTGCGCCGGCGCTCTCAACGCGCGAGTGGGACGTTGAATTCGATCACGTCTCGTTTTCTTACGGGCCCGATCGACAAATCCTGAATGACGTTTCGTTTCGGATTCCGGCGGGTCAAACGCTGGCGGTCGTGGGGCCGAGTGGATCCGGAAAGTCGACGATTGCGCGTTTGATCTTTCGGTTTTACGACGCCACCAAAGGCCACGTGCGCGTTGGCGGTCACGACGTGCGCGATGTGCAACAAAAGACGTTGCGCGCGGCGCTCGGCATTGTTCCGCAAGACACCGTGCTCTTCAACGATACGATTGGTTACAACATCGGTTACGGGAGGCCAGCCGCGGGCTTTGACGAGATCAAGCGCGCCGCTCGACTTTCGCAGATCGAAGGGTTCGTCGAAACTCTTCCGAGGAAATACGAAACTCCAGTTGGCGAACGGGGCCTCAAACTGTCTGGCGGAGAAAAGCAGCGCGTGGCGATCGCGCGCACGATCCTGAAGGACCCTCCCATTCTTCTCTTTGACGAAGCAACGAGTGCGCTTGACTCGCACACGGAAAAAGAGATTCAAGCGTCGCTTAGAGACGTCTCACGAAATCGAACGACGTTGATCATCGCGCACCGGCTCTCGACGATCATCGATGCCGATCAGATTCTAGTTTTGAAATCGGGAGTGGTCGTCGAACGCGGCCGGCACGCAGAGCTTTTGGCGGCGAACGGGGAGTACGCCGCGATGTGGAGAAAGCAGCAAGACGAGCAAAAGAAAGCCGCCGCAGCCGATCCGTCGATCACCTAGAGAAAACGCCTAGGGGTTCGACACTTTTCGCGATATTTTTTTGAGTGACTGAGAGCTCGACAAAACTCTTTTAAATTTTGACGAGCGCCTCGACACGCGCAGTGTGAGGATATCAGGATCATCCATTCAAACTGAGAAACGTTTTGTTTTCGCGCTTGCTCGCCCACACTCAGGTGTATGTCGAGGAGCAGACGTATGAAACAAGTGAAGCTGATCGCGGGATCGTTCGTTTCTCTCGTTTTGATGACGGGTTGTCTTCAAGAGTCGCCGTCAGCGGGCGGCGAACTATCGCTGGCTGCGATGAGCGTCGCGGATGCTCCGAAGGGTCTCATCATCTCTGGCCCAGACATCGCGGTCGTCGGAGATACGGTCAGCTACAGCCTGTCGAGCGCAAGTGCCAGCGCCATCGTTTCTTCGAGCTGGAATTTCAATGATGGTAAAGGCGCGATGGCTTCGGGCGCATCGATCAGCTACGCGCCAAATGCTTTCGGGCTGATCACCATCGAAGTTTCAGCGGTCGACTCGAACGGAGTGACTCTGACCGGCACAAAACGGTTGAACTTAATCGACTTCTACGACGGTCTCTCGTGTCTTCCGCAGACTTCGCTCAACGTTCCTGCGCAAGGTTATGTCGGAACACCCGTTCAAGTTTCAGCCGTCATCCCGTCTTGCTTCCAATCGCAAGTGTCAGGCGTCATCTGGAACTTCGGCGACGGTTCACAAACTGTTCTTGGGACAAGCGCGTCTCACACGTTCAGCTCCATCGGCGACTACTCAGTCGTGATGAGCGTTCTGTCTCCTCTCGGTCAGGGCGACACTTTCTTGACTCTTGAGCGCTCGATTCACATTTCGGCCGCGGCTCCGTCGCCGACGCCAACGCCGAATCCGCTTGCGTGCGCCGCTGACGGTGCGACCCGCGAGTCGATCGTCGGCGCCGACTTTATCGAGACGAAATCTTGCGGAGTTGGCGGCGAACGCGAAGACAAATACAAGACGAAATTAACAGAGACTTGCCAACTGACCGAAGGGCAGCTTCTCTGGACAGAAACGTCGCGAACCAAAGTCTTGCAATCCGAGGGCGAGTGTTTGAAGCAATCGTGCAAATTACCGGATGGAAGTCTCTTGGCAGATGGACAATCGCGCACGACTTACTCTTCGCAAACTCCTGTCGGCTCGTGTGAATCGGTGGCGTCAACTCGCACGTGCACAAACGGTGATCTCTCAGGGAACTCGAGCGCAAGCCAAATGACATGTCATGCGGCTTGCGAAGGTTTCGGCGCGCACGGTACAAAGAAGACGGGCGTCGTCATCGGGACGGTCGAGCAACCAAAGCAATGTGCTTTCGGTGAAGAAGGCTACAAAGACATCCTCCAACAGGTCGTCGATCAAACGTGCACAGACGGACAAGTCGTGAATTCGAACACGCGCGCAGGTTCTGGCGTCACGGCCGGGGCGTGCCCGACTTATTCGTATGTCGGCACCGACACGTGGTCGGCGTGCGATGCGAATTGCGGAGGAAAACAAAACCGCGTCTTTGAATGCCGAGATTCGAAAGGGGCGGTCGCGCCTAACGAGCGCTGCGCGGGTCAGATGATGCCGGGAGAAACTCGCCTGTGTGATGCAAACCCAAGCGCGGTCGCCCGAGTTGACGTGAGTGAGAAAGACGAAGAAGCCGGCAGCGTCGGAACTTGTCCGAAGAATCAATTAGGCGTCGTCATTCAAACTCGCACGACGACGACGAAGACCTCGTATGCGTGCGTTGATCACAAAGTACAGATGACCGGCTCGGTTGTGTCATCAACTCCATGGGTGAATGAGTCTTACTGCCGCGATTACACCGCGCACCGCTGTTCACAAGACTCTCTTTCGAACACCGATGCGCAAGGACGCTACGAGTGGATGGTGAAGTGCCAAGATCAAGTTCCGGTGATCAAAGAGTTTTTGACGGAGTTCGATAACGTCAAAGCGTCTGGCAACTATACGATCGACGGCCAAGGTCGCCACGTGTATCCGACTTTCATGAATCGCGCGACGTCGCCCGAGATGCCGTGGATCGCTCCAAAGAAATCGTCGGCCTCATGTGATGTTCCAGCGACCGCTTACGTTGCGGCGGTCTGTTTGTCTTCTTGCGCAACTCCCGAACAAGAAATTCTCGCGCAAGTCAGCCAGCACGCGAAAGCCCGCCGAGTCCCGTTTTTAGATGCCGTTCAAGCGAATCTACCGGCTGTCGCCACCCTGCGAACGGAGGCTTCACTGAAGTCGACCCAGTTGAAATCGACAAAGGTCGAACAATGGGTCACCGAAATGATGGACACCGAGCATGAGATCTTGAACTTCAAAACAGCGTCGGGAGGTCTCTTACGTGTCACGCCAAATCACCCGGTGATTGCAAGCGATGGATCGGTGCGTTTGGCTTCGGACTTCGCCGTTGGGCAAAGTTTGGTGAAACTCGGAGGCGCCGCGGATAAAATCGTGGCGATCGAGCATGAGAAATACTTCGGAAAGGTTTATAACTTGTTCGTGAAGTCGGCATCTCTTCAAGAGAACGTCGTCGTGACGAGTGGTTACTTAAACGGGACAGCGTTCTTCCAAAACGAAGGCGCGTCGAACATGAACCGTGAGATTCTTCGTAAGAAACTCACGCGGGGAGCCTTGAGTCAGTAATGAAAAGAGCGGTTTTCGGAATTCTCGCGGTCGTCTTTCTCATAGCGGTCACCTACCTCGGACTCTCCGGTGGTGGTCGCGAAGCAAAGACGGCGAGCGAGGTCGCCGCTCGGGCGACACCCCTGGCCGCTCGCGCGAAACCCTCCGTCGCGAAACCGCCATCAGTTGCGCAATTGGCGGCCGCGACGCCAGACGGCATTCTGCCCGCAAACGTTAAACTCTCGCCCGAGAGTCATGCGCGGCTGAACGAATTTGCTCGGCTCGAACTCAAAGCCTTTTTAACCGACGAAGAAAAAGCGGCTCGCGCGAGCGCGTTGAAAGACGATGCGTTTCTTCGTGAGATCGGGCGGGTCCTCGTGAGCCGCGGCCTCGACGAGACAACGAAGCGTGACCAGTACCAGGCCATCGACGCGCTTTTATCAGCGCAGTCAGAGGGATCAAAGTCGGCCTCTGAAATCCTGGCGTCGGTGGTGGCCGACGCTCAAGTGGAAGATCCGAAAATCGGCAAAGAGGTTCGTCAAAATCTGGCTGGTATCAAAGCCGAATTACTTTACAAGTGGACGGCCCAGGATGCATCGGCACAGGTCGAAGACCTTCTCCCAGGACCCGTGAGCCGTCAACTTTGGTCAAACGTTCAAGACTCACAGTCGCGAAACGAAGCTGAGTCTCAAACGCTCGATCATTAGCGAGCGAGTGTCGCCAGGGCCGAAACCGCGTCGAGCGCGCGCTTCAAATCACGGTCAGCCGCCGACTCATCCACCTTCTCGAGGTCTTTGCAGTTTTCGCGCGCGGCAATCACGATCTCGTTTGCGCCTTGAACGGCGTAGTACGTTGTCGATGGCGCATCCATGCAGCCCGGATTTTCAGGGCGCGGATCACGAACGTCTGTTTTTTCGACGGCCGCCGCGGTTTGCGCGATCTTCTCCGCGACTTTTTTCGAGAGCAGGGCGATCAGTTGCGTGCTCGGCTGACGACCTTGGTAATCGCGAATGCGCTCGACAGTGCCGTTTTCGCGGATTTGCACGATCGTCGCGCGCGGGGCTGCGGGTGGTGCGAAGCCTGCGCCGGTGACGACTTTGGCGACGACGGGCGAGCTCGGGCGCACGGGAGTCGCTTCAGGGCCTTCGTGGCCTTCGCGAGCTGAAACCGCGAGGGATGTGAAGAGCAATGCGGTGATCAAAAGAGCTTTCATGATTTCTCCTGGGATTCAGAGGGGGTGACGGGAAACAGTTGGATCGTTAAAAAATAAACCGATGAGGGTTCGCCGCGCGATTCGAGCTCGCTCATGAGTTCACGGCGAAAAGCACGAATACGTTCTTTCGCGTAATCGACTTGCGAGGGATCGATCGCGAGACTCACGGCCGTCATTGAACGTCGACTGATGTCGTCGCGATCGATACTCTCGGCGGCTTTTTCGAGAAGCTGCTTGTTGAATTTTCGTGTCGCGGGAGTCGAGATCGTGTTGTCGACTTTGAGGCTGCGCCCTTGAGCTGTCCAGCGCCCTTCGCTCGTCTGATAGATGAGATCCAGACGCTGAAGTCGCTCGATCGCGAGCTTCGCTTCGAGGACGGTGATCCCGAGATGCTTGGCGACCGAGCGCGACTCAAGCTTGGTGTCGGGCAAATCGAGCAGACTCAAAATTGCGTAGTGATACCAATCGGCAATCACGCTAAACGCGTCGAGCGATAGAGACGAGAACTCGACGGGCTTGGCTTTCGAGAACTTGTTCATGACGCGCAAGCGATCTTCGGGGTTCAACTCCAAATAATCTGCGAGCTTCATGGCCGCCTTCTTCGAAAGCGGTCGTTTGCCAGAGAGAACGAGCGAAAGAACCGTGTGGCTGATGCCCGTCGCCCGCGCGAAGGCACGCATGGAGAACGCCGGGTTTTTCTCGGTGCGCTCGAGGAGGGCTTGCCGGAGTAAATCGACCGGCTCAGTATTTTTCAGAGGGGCAACAACCGTTTTCACGGCCCGAGGGATACTCGATCTCGCGCGGTCAACGCAACCGTGTTTGAAAACAAACTGGTTTCAGAGATTCGAAACCGCGTCTCTTTTACCAACGGGCGATCAAACCAGGCCCGACCGTGTCGCCAACGGGAAGAAGTGCCACGCTCACGGGAGAGCGAGCCGCATCGATGCCTTCCCAGATACGAACACCTAAGAACGTCAGGATAAAAGCGGCCGTGGTGGCCGTGCATCCCGTGTTGGTCGAATTGCGATTTTCGCCGGTGACCGGATCTTTCGAACTCGGGCAATTGTGAGAGATGACGAACAGACTTCCGATGACGGCGGTATCAAGAGCCGTGAAGATGTATCCCCTGTCCAAGTACGTTCCCATGATCGCGTGACCGGAGCCAAACCCGACGATCCCGCCCATCATGCCGGCTAAAAGAGGTCTCATGGCGCCGAGCACTTTCATCTGCATCTCAGCGTCGGGGTCGCGCGCGCGTCTTGCGCCGGGAGGAGCCAGTTTCTCTGACTTGTAGATCTTGTCGTTGATACGGTCGATGCGGTCTTGTTCGCTCGCGGTTTGTGATTCGCCCGAGAGAAGGTGAATCCCTTTTGAGATATCGCCGACGACCGAGTGATCGTCGTTGAGCTCTTTCTGACGTCGAGCAAGCGCGTCTTGCGCATCACGACGCTCGCGTACGAGGCCGTCGTGTTCGCGGCCCTGTTGCCAAAAGCCTTCGAGTTTTTTGTCGCAGACGCCCCGATACGGTTGTCCCGTTTGGCCTGCGTCGTAGAGGCCTTCAGGCGTGCAGTACTGTCTAAGTCCACGCTCACGCCCGGTCGCGTACAAAGATTCGTCTAGGGGGTTTTGTGACGAGCGACACGCATAGCGGTGATTGTCTGCGTAATCAGGCGCTTCGCCACGCGAGCCATCTTGAAAGCCGACTTTCTCCCAATCGGTTGTCGCGCATTGTGTTTCAGGCATCATCGGCGATATCGTCGCGCAACCGGCGAGGAGCAAGCCGAAGAGAATCGCGAGGAGTTTCACGGCGTGCACTCCGGTCGGTGAATGGCCGATGCAGTCAGAGCTTCGGCTTCATTTAAGTGGCTCGAGAGGTTCTCGACCCGCGTGGCATTCGTAGGATGCCCTGAGAGAATCGACTCGCGCGATGAAGGCGCGTAAACGTCCATGTTCCTCCAGAATTCGATCGACTCTTTTGGCCGAAAGCCCGCTTGCGCGACGAGCTTTAAGCCAATGAGATCGGCTTCGTTTTCTTGAATTTGGCTGAATGGATAAAGAATCCCGAGTTGAGCACCGGTGCCGACGAGAGTCGTCACGGCTCCGGCCGCTTTGTTTTGTCGACCGACAATCCCACCCAGATAATTGAACGTGTCGAGCGTCGATTGTTGTGACATGCGTTCGCGGCCGTGTTGGGCAAGAACGTGGCCCATCTCGTGGCCGAGAACTGCGGCCAGTTGATCCTGATTCACCGTCACGCGCAAAAGACCCGAATGAATGCCGATCTTGTGACCCGGCAAAGCAAACGCGTTCGCGTCGTCATTCCGAAAGACGACGGCTTCCCAGGTGCGCCCCGGAGTTTGTTTCGCAAGCTCCGCGACAACGCACTGAACGAAACGATTCGCGTCAGGGTCTTCATCGATGAACTCGCGATTCTTGATTCTTTCGAATTGTTTGGCGCCGAATTCGTCGGTGCGTTTCTCGCTCGCAAACATCAATTGCCCGCGACCCGTCGGGGAGTGAGCGCAAGCGGAGAAAGCCAGAGCCGAGAGGGCAACGAGGATGTTAAAGTTTTTTGGCATTTTTGTTGATCCAGTCGCTGAAAGTCGCCGACGGCATCGCGACGCTCGCGGTGTGACACTCTTTGTGCTCTTCGACGCCGACGGTGAAGGAGTTGATGCCCATCAACTTGCGTTTGCCGCCGACGACCGCATAAATCGGTGCGCCCGAATCGCCGCGGCAGAATCCGCCTCCGCGCGTTTTTTGATCGATCCCGAAATATCCGTCTTTGGCGTGAATGTCGGAGGCAAAACTCTTGGTCGTCTCACGCAAGATCATCGAATCTTTTTTGTCTTCTCCCGTAATCCCGTAGCCGATCAAGGTCACCGAGTCGCTCGAAACTTTTTCTTTGGCCGTCATGAGGGCAACCGGCTCATAAGCTTTCGGAGCCTCTCCTGAGATCTTCACCAGAGCCAGATCAGAGAAGTTTTCAGGTTTGCCGTCGTATTTTTCGTGAACCACGAGTTTCTCGGCTTTGAAATCAGATGGCCCCTCTTGAGGCGAACCGTTCGTCTTGAAAACGACGCGCACGTTTTTGGGTTCGACTCCCGAAACACAGTGGGCGGCGGTCAGGAGCACGCGGGGCTTAATCAGCACGGCCGTGCAAGCATGGAGCGATGACCCGCGCGTAATGAGAAGCAGGGTCGCCAAGCGCGATTCTTTGGAGCCTGGAGCGACATCGCGCCCGTTGACGATGCCCGATTCGCCAGGGCCATTGAAGCGCATGGCCTGCGCACGGTCGAAGTCGCGCGAAACACGAGGGAGATCGTTGGCCAAATTCCGAAGAGTCGAACAGCCCGTCAGGAGAAGGGCCGCTATGATCAAAAAACGCATGGGGCGGGTTAGATCACAACTCGCTTTAGCTGGTCTAGCGTTCGATCGGAGATTGGTTGAACTTCAGAAGTCGATCGGGCCAGTTCGTTGTCATCCCGGCGACTCCGGCTTGCGCTGCGCGCACCATATCGCCATCGTTTTGAACTCCCCAGCTCATAATCATGAGTTTAGCGGCTTTGGCCTCTTTGACATGTTCTGGCGTCACAGCCCCGGCCCGAACTGACACTTCATTGAACCCTAAATTTTTTGCCCGGAGGATCTCGGCCGAAATGTCAGGGTTTTTCTTGTCGTCGGTGAGGTAGCAGAGCAGCACATCTTGATCGAGCTTTCGAAGGCGCGAGAGTTGATCGAGATGAAACGAGGTCACCGTCACGTTGTCTTTAACACCGTATTCTTTCACGGTCTTCAGCACGAGTTCCGGGATTTTGTCATCTGTGGATTTGATCTCGAGATTGTAAGCGAACGTCATTCCGTACCGCTCGAAGAGATCGTCCAGTGAGAGTAGGCGGGTGAGCGACGTGGTAGGTGTCGAAATCTTTGCCGCATTTCGCTTCAGTGACCGCCTCGCGACACCGGCGCGAGCTTTCTTGGAGGGTGTTGTCGAGGCCGTGCCGGATGTCTCCGCTTTCGTCGGCTGCTGGCCTGCTGTCGTCTTCACGTCTTGCGCCATTTGGTGAGCTTGCTTTGCGAACCACGGCGCGAGATCGACCGATTGAAGTTCGTCCCATGTATGATCCTTCACGCTTCCTTTTAAATTTGTCTTCGTGTCGAGACTGTCGTCGTGAAACAGCACAAGGACGTTATCTTTCGAGAGTTGGATGTCGGTCTCGGTCGCGCTCGCGCCGAGCTGCTGGGCTTTATCGAAAGCGGCAAACGTATTTTCGGGCGCGTACGCAGACGCCCCACGGTGCGCGATGGCTAAAACCGGTGTGCGTTCGTTGCGCGGCTCAATGGCGCGAAGGTCGTCAGAAATGCATCCGGTCGAAAAAAGCGCGGCGAGAAGGGCGATGATTAATTTCATATGGGTCACAGATTATTCAACCGGCCTTTAGGTTGGCACGTGATTGTTTGAAGATGTTTGATTCTTATCGCAGTCATGAAACCGATTGCGCAGCCGCCGTTTGTTTCTCTAACTTCGACTCATGACAAACGCCCTCACCGAAATCGCCGAGAAATTAAAATTAACGATCGAGGCCGCCGAGCGCCGGGGCCGAAAAGATTTGAAATCGCTGGCCACGGTGCCGGCGCTTCTCTCATACCTTCGGGAGATGAGCGGTGACGAGGTTTTGCTTCTCATCGATCACGCTCGCAAAATCAATAAACGAAGAAATCCGCGCATCAAAGCGATCAATAGCGATTTCTATGACGTCGAATCCTTGCTCAAGCCTGAAGAGCGAGCCATTTTACAAGAGGTTCGCGATATCATGAAAGCGGAGGTCGCACCCATCGTGACCGACTACTGGATGCGCGGAGAATTTCCGCGTCAGATCATCGACACCTTTCGAAAACTCGATATCTGCGGACTCACGTATGACGGCGTCGGAGGGAAAAAGGGAAGCCACCTTCTCGAAGGCATGGTGGGGGAGGAGATTGCTCGAACCGACGTCTCGACCTGCACGTTCTTCGGGGTGCACAGTCAGCTCGCGATGGGTTCGATCTATCTTTGCGGGTCAGAAGAACAAAAGGCCGAGTTTTTACCGAAGATGCAGCGCTTGGATTTGATCGGCGCCTTCGCGTTGACCGAACCCAACGTCGGATCAGCCGCCTCCCTCGGCCTTGAGACGACATGCCGCCGCGAAGGCGACGACTGGGTCATCAGCGGAGAGAAGAAGTGGATCGGCAACGGAACTTTCGCTGATGTGATCATCGTTTGGGCCAAGGACGTCGATGACGATCAGGTAAAAGGTTTCATTGTCGATCGCCTGACAGACGGTCTCGTGACCGAAAAGATCGAAGACAAGATGGCGCTCAGAATCGTGCAGAACGCGTTGATCCAATTCAAGGATGTGCGCGTGCCGGAGTCGCGACGACTCCAGAACGCAAACAACTTCAAGGACACCTCGGCAGTTCTACGCATGACTCGCGCAGGCGTCGCGTGGCAAGCGGTCGGATGCGCGCGCGGTGCTTACGAACACGTTCTCCAATACACAATGGAGCGCAAGCAGTTCGACCGACCGATCGCAGGATTTCAGTTAGTGCAAGACATGCTTGCGCAAATGCTCTCGCAAGTGACCGCGATGCAGGCGACCGTCACTCGTTTGAGTCAGTTGCAAGATCGCGGTGAGATGACCGACGAGCGCGCGTCTCTCGCGAAAGTTTTCTGTACGGTGAGCTGCCGCCAGATCACATCAATGGCGCGCGAGCTGATGGGCGGAAACGGTATTCTGATTTCAAATCAGGTCGCGCGTTATCTCGGCGATGCCGAAGCCCTTTATTCTTACGAAGGGACAAAACAGATCAACAGTCTCATCCTCGGTCGAGCGATTACGGGATGGAGTGCGTTCGTTTAGGTCACACAGTTTTCGACCCCAAAAAAAGCCCGAGACTTGGAGAAAGCCTCGGGCCCATGTAACGAACGTCTGAGGGTCGCGCGAGTTACGCGACAGACATCGGTGCGCCACCGGCTGAAGGAGTGGGCACTCCCCAGAGACCGGTGTTTGGATCCATCGCCGGGATTTCGAGTCCTAGGGCGTGGCGAAGAACTTCG
>CAJYIL010000279.1 GCA_913774795.1 Pseudobdellovibrionaceae bacterium | reverse complement strand
CGGCGAATCTCGGAGAAATCGGTATTGCCGTAAGTCGGCGCGGGGTCTTCGAGGCCGTAGACTTGGACCGTGTGCGGGAGAACGGTCAGACGTTTGTCGGCGTAGTGCGGGAGGAAGTTGAAGTTGAGAGGCTTGCCTGTATCGGGATCTTTATACCGCTTCGAGTGCTGATCTTGAGAGACGTGAATTTTAACCTGCGCTTTGCGGCCGAGCTTCGAAGCTTCGTCGACGATGAAGTTTGTCCATTCGAGAGAGCGCTGATCATCGGGTGCACGAAACTCTTGAAATCCTGTCTCGACGTCGATGATGTCAAAGCCCGCCGTCATCAGCCACTTCATGCGGGTCCGGATTTCGGCTTCTTCGACTTCGACTTTTTTGTTGGTCTTGCGCAAAAGGCGCCACGCGTTTTGCTGCTCGAAGACGATTCCGACATCGATGCCGGTGATTAGACCCCAAGCATGCGACATTTTCACAATGCGCTTGAGGCGCGCCAGTCGCTCCTCGGAGTCGTTGAAGTTCGGCGTCTCTTTGCTCTCCAGGAGAAACCACTCCACCATGTTTTGCCGATGCGCGATCATCCACTCGCAGAAAAGGTCCCAGTCGCCCAAAAGTGTCTCGAAGCTTTTGGTATCGGAGGGGCCGGTCACTCCCCAACCGTTGAGAACGTGCGTGAGTTCGATTTGATGCTGAGTGTGGAGATGAAGCCCGCGCACCGGCCAACGCGGACTCTCCGACACTTCGACAGAATGATTGAGCGAGAGGGCGCGTGGCGCTTTGGGCTCCAAAGGATGATTGAATCGAAAACCGACTTGCTGCAAAAGCTCGTAAGCTGCGAAGGCAACTCCCCGATTCGTTTTTACGCGTTCGTTGGCCGCGGTTGCGTTGCCGTCGGCGACGACGACGGTCACTCCGTTGGCGTCGAAGGAGCGTACGATGAAGCCCTCAGGACCTTGTTTGGCGAGTTCGGCATCACCGATGTGCTGACGGACCAGCTCGAGATCGCCGATTGCGAGAACCCAGTCGCCCGGTGTAGCGGTCGAAACGTCGTCGACAACGCGAGTTTCGCCCGTGAGTTTCAAAAGTTCGATCACGCGCGACTGAACTCGCGGAGGAACATCCTCGCCGTACATGACGAGATTGGCAGTCAACGCTTGAGGACCGATCAAAAGAAGAGCGCCGGCCAAAAGCCAACGCGTAGGCAATCCGCGAGTCATCATGACGTCAGCCCCGGCTCTCCATCCTAGAGAGTGTGTCTGCGAACAAGTTCAATCCAAGTTGTGCGAGGCTTTCAGTTTATCGCGGTCGCAAGAGCGTCTCGAGATTTTTGAGGTCGAGGTGGGTCAAAGACTAGCGGGTCGCGGATAAGCGGTCTTCAGACCGACCTTCGAGCACCAAGAGATCGTCGTTCATGGGAGTGTCTTGCAAACCCGCACGCGCCTTCGGATGGACCATTTGACGGTGGACATATTTGCCGACCACTTCGTTGTCGTCGGTGGGCATCTGAAAGTTCGACTCATCTGATTTTTTTATCGCTCGCTTTACCGAATGTTGGGTCGAGCCGTTGAATTCAATCTTCAGGCTCTCTTTTTCGCCCAAGCGATCCGAAGGTCGAGCGCCTGGTCCTTGTGCGGTTTGTGCGGTTGAATTCGCGATCTGATTCGCGTTTGCGGTTGTCTTAACTGGTGCGGTCGCAACGTGAGCGGTCGAAGTTTGAACGCCGTGCTGCGAGTTTGCGAAGTACCAACCGATTCCGAGAAGAGCGACGACGGCGATGGCGACGATGACGAAGGCTTTCATTCTGAGACTCCCGTATGTGCGGTCTTACGGAGCACAACCGGGGCCAACTGACGACGAATCTAGAGCGTCGGCACAGTTAGTTTTCCGACACCGTCAACGCGAGCGACGACGGTTTTTTCGGCGAATCTCGTTCTGGTACGCAAGACGTCCGAAGTGTTTTCTCGCGGCTCGGTTGTAGGCATCGGCCGCTTCGTCTTCGCTCTCGAAATTTCCCAGGTTGAGCGTTTCGCCCTCGACTTGAATGGCCGCTCGCCACAGATCAATCGGCTTCTGGTACGAGACGCCGCGGTAAACGGAACTTGTTTTGATTCGCTTTTTCGGGAGAAGACGTTGACGTTCTTTGAGAGTGCAAACAACGAGATTTTCTTTGCGGTAGTCGAGACCCTCATTGAATCGACGCGGGTAGACCTGTTTGCCTTTGCCAGGTCTCATCAAAAAAGCACCCAGCGTCACCGTGCGACTGCCCTCGGGTGTCCGAATTGAAGTCACCACGCGTTCGCGCCCGGTCGTCCCTTTGGTCACTCTCCACGATCGCTCACTGACGCGATTCAAATCTTCGCGGTCGATTTTGACCTTCTTGCCTGAAATCGTAAGGGTCGCCGATGTCTTAGTCGCCATGTCTCAATTTTAGCCTTGAGCGATTACGCGCGTAAAGGGAAGATCGAGGAATGGACTTCAAATGCGTGAAAGACGTCTCACCTCAGCTCACGACACTTCAGATTTCGGGGTACGTGAATGAGCACGCGAAGTTTCCGGGCATCGATGCTGCACCCCGAATCAAGATTGATCTCCGGGGCGTCACCGGTCTGAACTCGATCGGCACACGCAGTTGGCTCGTCTGGGTAAAAAACGGTCTTCCCGACGTTCCCGTTTCGGTCGTGAACGCGCCGACATTATTCGTCAAAATGTTCGGCGAGGTGCAAGGCACCTTAAGCCCCAAAATCAAAGTCGATTCGTTTCTGGTGCCTTACTATTCAGATGAAACTGGCGAGCGCCGCGACATCGTCTTCGAGCGCGGGCGACAGTTCGACGACCAAGGAAGCGTCAGCGCACCTGAAGTCAAAGACTCTGCCGGTCATAAAATGGAACTCGACGTCCTCCCGAACTTCTTCAATTTTCTCAAACTTCTGCCAAAATGAAAACCGTTTACGACGCCTATCCTGACCTCTGGAAGGGCGTCGACCGGCCTGAACTTAAAAACCTTCTATCGTCGGTTTCGTGCGTGATGTTCCCCGCGCAAGCTGCTGAGCTTCTCGCGGTGAAAGACATCGTGAAAACGGTCGTCGTTCTCGAGAACGCGTCGTTAAAGCAGGCCGCCGAAGTGATCGGTCTTGGCTTCGAGCATTGCATTCAAGCGGGTCGTCCCGACTTCGCTCAAGAGCTTCTGGCAGCAGCGCTGATGGCCGCGCGCTTTGAAGCATTCGTGCACAATCCGATCCCGTTTTTTTTCACCGGCTTTCGTGATCCCAAGCAAGCCAAAAGCGTCGATACCAATTTGACTCTTTCTTTTAAGGGTTCGACCGAAAAAACGGAGCTCCTTGAAAAGCTGCATTCGTTTTTGCAAAAGCAGCCGAAACTGCAGGCGGTCGCG
>CAJYIL010000278.1 GCA_913774795.1 Pseudobdellovibrionaceae bacterium | reverse complement strand
AGCGCGGTTAATGACAACAGCTTGAAGGCGATAGCCCAATTTCCGGAGCTGTCCTTGCAGATACTTCGCCTCGACGAGTTTGGCCGCATCAAAGCTCGTTACAACAATAAACTTCGTCTTCTCATCTTTGAGAAGCGCCTCAGCCGCCAGACTTCTCTCGCGCAAAACTTTTTGGATCGATTTTACAGCGGCAAAAAAATCGACGAGCTCTTCGATAAATTGCTCGCCCGTCAGAACTTCGAGCGACTTCAAAACGGCGCGTGTCCCTTTACCGACGATCGATGCGATGAATCCTTTTGGCTTCTCGTCAGGACCCGAAAACCATTTCGTGATTGTCTCACTGAAGAGGCTCGAGAGACGCTGCGGGGCCGTTAAGAAATCCATGGCGTGTTTTGTCGGAGGCGTATCGAGAATCACGAGATCGTAAAGGCCCGACTCGCTGGCTTGAAGCAAGCGCTCCAGCGCCGTGAATTCCTGGCTTCCCGCAAGTGTCGTCGACATCTGTTGATACAAGCGATTCTTCATGATGCGCTCGACCACGCCGCTTTCTTTTGCGTGTGTTTTCAAGAAGCGGTCAAAGATCTTTTTCGAGTCTACGACTGCCGCCGATAGATTGAGCGTGTCGACCTGTTTATCGGAGTCGTCGTCCATCGTCAGTCCGAGCGCCGTAGCGAGCCGCTTAGCCGGATCAACGGTGAGAACGAGAACGCGTTTTCCGAGTTGCGCCGCGCGCACACCGATGGCCGCTGACATCGTCGTTTTGCCGACGCCGCCTGAGCCTGCGCAGACGATCACTTTATTTTCGAGGAGGATTTGGTCTAGAGAGCCCGTAACGCCTCCCCCGTCTTCTTCGTGAGTTCGTTGGGATCAGCCGAGAAAATCAAAGGTACCTCGACGATTTTCGAACCCGACTCCGCCAAAAGTTTTTCGTATTTCTCTTTTCGTTCGTTGACCGCTTTGATGTGTCGAGCGAACTCCGCCAAACCACTGTTCTTCGATTGAGTTGTTTCTGCGATCTCGTCGCCAGTCACGGGCGCGTGCATGACTTTGTTCGCGACGATCGACGGCGAGACGCCGAATTCCTTTTTGAGCTTATCGCGGAATTCGATCGACTCCGTGACCGGAAGCTCCTCAAGCAGCGTCACGACGATATAACTCATGATCTTCTCGTCTTTGATCACTTGATCCATTTCGCGGCTGTGGTTACCCATCGGCCCGAACTTGATGGCCTCCATCATTCCCTTCGGCGCCTCAAGGAGAGCGAGGGCGTGGCCGGTCGCGTAGGAATCCACGACGATCACGTCGTAATTCATTGGCGGGCCCACTTTTCTAATCCCGCTCGTAATTTTGCCCAAGATCGCGATTTCAGAGAGGCCCGGCGCGACGTTGACGAGCGCGCGCATGACTTTGTTCTCGAAGAAGAGGTTATAGAGGCGCTCCATCTTGAGGTAAAAAAGCACGTATTCTCGCAGGCTTGTTTCACCTGACCAAAGCGCAAGATCGAATTTTTCGGTGGGGTGCTTTGACGGAATGTGAGTGATCTCTTGTTTGAGACCCCAAAAATCACGGTAATAACTCGTCTCGCCGATTTCGGCGAGCAGGACTCTTTTACCGCTGTCGGCGAGCTCTTTTGCGAGCCCAGCAGCGATTAAAGACTTGCCCACTCCGCCCTTGCCGGAGACGAAGAGAATTCTCTTTTCGCTCAAGGAAGTGATTGGCAAAACCGGTCTCTTTCCCCTAGATTACACGACTCTTAGGCCTAAAATTTTCGGAGTTACTCATGGATCAAAAGACCACTTTCTCGCCTATTAACAAATCGAAGCTCGAAACCGTTTCGCAGCTCGAACGCAAACTCAATATTGAAGTTCCCGCCGTCGAAGTACAAGCCGCATTTAACCGCGCCTTCACTGGCATCCAGCGCAACGTTCAAGTGAAAGGCTTCCGTAAAGGTAAGGCTCCACTTTCGACGATCAAATCTCTCTACGGTGACCGCGTAAAACAAGATGTCGTTCAAGATATCGTTCAATCTAAATATGCGTCGGCTCTGAAAGAGCACAAGCTCGATCCGATCTCTTACCCAGCAATCGAGTTCGACGATCTCCAAGACGGCAAGGATTTCGCGTTTACCGCTGAGTTCGAAGTGCGACCTGAGGTCACGCTGAAGTCGATCGAAGGCCTCAAAGTAAAACGTGAAAAATTCGAAATGAACGACGCTCTCGTTGACGCGACGATCGAAGACATTCGCAAAGGTCGCGCCGAGACAACTCCGGTTCTCGAAGATCGCGGCGCTCAGATGGGCGATGTGGCAACGATCAACTTCGCAGGCATGGTCGACGGCGCTCCGCTCGAAAACGGATCGGCTGAAGGCCACCAACTCGAACTCGGTTCAAAACAATTTATTCCAGGCTTCGAAGACGGCGTTCTCGGCATGAAAGTCGGCGACGAGAAGACGATCAACATCGCTTTCCCGGCGGATTACCACGTCTCTTCGCTCGCGGGAAAACCCGTTTCGTTCAAAACAAAACTCACATCGCTCGCGAAGCGAGTGTTGCCGGAAGTGAACGACGAGTTCGCGAAATCGGTCGGCCCTTACGAGAACGTTCAAGGCCTGCGCGATGCGATTCGCCTCGATTTCGAGCAGCGTGAAGGCAAGCGCGTCGCTGACGATCTCAAGAACCGTTTGATGAAAGTTCTCGTCGACGCAAACCCGGTCGCGGTTCCGAAGTCGTTGTTGACCGAGCAAAAGAAAGCCCTCGTCGAAGACATGCAAAAGCGCATGGAGCAACAGGGTCTGGGCAACGAAGCTTACGAAGAGTACAAGTCGAAGTGGGATAAAGACTTCGAACAAACCGCTTCGTACATGATCCAGTCGTCGTTCTTGATCGACAAGATTGCAGCCGACAACAACTTGAAAGCGACCGGCTCTGATCTCGACAAGAAGATGACGGAGTTCGCGGCACAAACAGGTATCGACCTCGCTCGCGTTCACGAATTCTACGGCGATCAAGAGCGCCGTTCGCGTCTTCAATACCAAGTCACCGAAGAAAAGGTTCTTGAGTTCTTGATCTCGAAATCGAAGATCACGGATGCCTCGAAAGAAGAGATCCAAAAAGAAGAAGGCACGCAAGCCTAACTGATGACCTCGCCGCCGTCGTCGAATAGCCCAGAGACCAACGCCGCCCCTCGCACGGGCGGCGTTCGTTTTGCCCCCTCACCGACGGGCCGATTTCATATCGGCAACTTGCGTACGGCCTGGGTTTCGTTTCAGTTCGCTCGGCAGCTAGCTTTGCCTTGGGTCGTTCGCTTCGAGGATATCGACGCTCCTCGCGTTTTGGCGGGTGCCCGCGATCTCCAACGATCCGACCTCGCCGCGCTCGGGTTGGTTCCCGACATTGAACTCCTTCAATCCTCGTTTCGATCTCGCCATCTTCAGGTTTTCAAGATGGGTCTGCGCTTGGGCGCGATTTATCCGTGCACTTGCACACGCCGAGAAGTGCAAACAGCCTTGGCGGGACTAGCGTCAGCTCCGCACGATGGTATGGCACCGGTTTATTCGGGCCACTGCCGGGCGCACGCGGCCGAGTTCGACGCGTCGGCCTTGAGTTCTGCAGGTGCCGCTGGCTCCCAAGGCGCGATCGCTTGGCGCTTTAAGATGCCGAATGAAGCGGGCCACGAAGATTTCATTATCGCGCGCACCAATTCACTCGATGATCTCGATTCGTTTGTGCCGGGCTATCACTGGGCCTGTGCGATCGATGACTTCGACGGCAGTTACGATCTGATCGTGCGAAGCCATGACTTAGCGCCCGCTCTTGCGGTTCAACGCGCGATTCAAGATTGGATTTCGCGCGCGGAATACAAACCCCCTTATTTCATGCGCGCGTTTCACACGTCGCTAATCACGCAAGAGAACGGTCACCGTCTCGAGAAACGCACGCTCGGCGTGACTCGCGCCGAACTTCTTCAAGCCGGCTGGGACGAAATCAAACTGTGGCGTGCGTTCGAGAAAAGCTTCGATCATTCGCTTCTCGGAGAAGTGACGAGCGAAGCGCGTGAACGCGCCCACGTTTTGAAACTGAGCGATCTGCTTTCGAGCTCACGTAATTTGAATTCGGCCAATTAGTCTCGAAGACCTATTCCATTCGGTCATAACGATTATTCCGATTCTGCATTTTTCAAATCAAGCGCAACGTGGAATACCGGCTCAACTATTTGCATTCTCCGGGAGGCCTTGTGAAATTCGCTGCGTTCGGTTTATTTGTTGGCTTGTTTGCGGCCCTACCAGCTCACGGACTTTCTGGAGAAATTCCTGTTTCTCAAACGACGCGCATCTGGATCACGAATACGTACGTCATTCCTCAAGGTGACACGCGGGTGCTTCTAGATGAAGGCCGGCAGACGACTCAATTTGGAAATGTCGCTTACAAACATCAATGCATGCTCTATTTGAAAAATGCGCTTCCGAAAGACCTAGTGCTGCCTCCGGCCGATTACAAAGTCATATCGATCGAATATAGGCTAGACTTGCAACCCGTCGTCGATCTCTCGAGCTCGCTGTTCTCGCAGATCGTCGTCCTCCGACTCGCCGACAAAAACCTGGAATCAGCGGCTTGCTTTCGAACGAACGACGGCGCTCCTGTCGTGAATACTTTCGTTAATGTTCGTCAGGTTCTCGCCGCCGACGCAATTTTCCTAAAGCCGTAAATCAATCAGAGTTCGTCACCGCCGAGAACGATCGTATCGAGAAGAATCCCGTGCTTAACCGCTTGGCGCGTGAGCTCGGGTTTGAGCTTGGCTACGTCTTCCGTGCGGATTTGCGTGAGACCCAAGACATTCGAACTCGCGTACCAATTTTTAAGTGTTCCGTCGGCGAAGGGGCGCGCGTCAGGGATCATGATCAAGAAACTCCGGCTCAAACGATTCGCCTTTTCAAAAGATCGACGCGCGCGCGAATTTGGTAACCACGTGTAGTCTTTCACCTCGAGTCCGCCGAGATCTAAGCATTGGATCTCGGACCAGCGCAGGAGACGAGACGTGCGGAGAAACCTCGTGATCAAGATTCCTTCGTCGCTCACGACAGTTTTAAAATAGGGAGGCCACCAACCCAAGAGTCCTCGGCGGTGGCGAATGATCAGCATTACTTCGCCGGTGTCGCCGACGGAGCTGGTTTTGGAGCATCCTTCGGCAGATCTTTCGGAGCAGCCGGTGCCGCAGCGACGGGTGTCTCGGCGCCGTCTTCAACGCCGAAACGCTCCATGACCTTCCACGCACGCAAGTAGTTGTAGGCTTGCATCGCCTGGAAATCTTCAGTGAGAAGTTTCTCTTTTGTCGTCTTCGGCTTAGCTGCTTTCGCCGTTTGATCTTTAAACCAGAGATCGTCTTTAAGACCGAGCGTCTTTTGCGCCGACTTTTGCTCTTTCAACTCTTCGTCTCCGAGCAAGTGACCCGACATATCCGATTCACGGCGAACATCGCGGCGAATGATCGCCTTCTTATATGCTTCAGGATCGACGTCTTCGACGACGACGTCAGGCTTGATGCCTTCGGCCTGAATCGAACGGCCCGACGGAGTGTAGTAACGAGCGACCGTAAGCTTTAATCCCGATCCGTCGCCGAGTTTAACAACGGATTGAACGGAGCCTTTACCGAACGAGCGCTGACCCATGATCAGAGCGCGGTGGTTATCTTGCAGAGCACCCGCCGTGATCTCCGATGCCGAAGCCGAGTACTCGTTGATCAAAACGATCAACGGGAAACCCGAGTACGTGCCTTCTTTTTTCGCGTAAACGACTTCTTTCTCTTTCTTGTTTCGGCCGATCGTCGAAACGATGATGCCTTTCTCGAGAAAGAAATCTGAGATCTTCACGGCTTGATCGAGAAGACCGCCCGGGTTGCGGCGCAAGTCGAGGATCAAACCTTTGATGCCCTTGTGATCTTTCTGGAGTTGCTTGAGGTACTTCTCCATGTCGGGTGCCGAGTTTTCGATGAACGACGTTAAACGGATGTAGCCGTAACCATCCTCGAGATCCATGAACTTGACCGACTTCACTTTCACAACGCCGCGTTTAACTGCGAAATCGCGAGGCTTATCGAAACCTTCGCGGTAAATGCCCAAGTGAACTTCTGAATTCTTCTTACCGCGCATGTGTTGAGCGGCTTCGGCCAACGAGAAACCTTTCGTAGACACACCGTTGATTTCAACGATTTTATCGCCGGCTTGAATGCCGGCGTTAAAGGCTGGCGTGTCTTCAATCGGAGAGATGACGGTCAAAATATCGTTCTGAACCGTGATCTCGATCCCGATACCGCCGAACTCACCCGATGTTTCAGATTCGAATTCCTTGTAGACATCCGGAGGAAGAAAGTTCGTGTGAGGATCGAGTTCGCTCAACATGCCTTTGATGCCGCCGTAGATGAGCTTTTGAGTGTCGACTTCTTCGACGTAATACTGCTGAACGAGGTTCAAGACCTTCGCGAAGATCTGGAGATCTTGATAGCGTTCTTTCGCAAACGCGATGACGGGACCCGTGGTCGACAAAACAGCGAACGTTGCGATCACGAGAAGAAAGACGGCTGTGCGTTTCACGAAGAGATCTCCTTAGTTGAAATCAGCAGACGCGGTCGAGACGCTCGAAGGAGCGATCCACCGCGCCGGGTTCTCGGCTTCCGAGAAGTGACGAAGCTCGAAGTACAAACCCTTCTCCCCTGCCTCCGCAAAGATTTCGCCTTTCTTAAGCGTATCACCTGCTTTGGCGTGCATTCGAGAAAGATGCCCGTAGACCGAATAATAATGGTCGCCGTGATCGATCACGACCGTTGTGCCGTAACCGGGAATCCACTGCGTTTTCGCGATCGTCCCGTCGAAGACCGACGACACATCGCTCGACGTAAGGCTTGGTACGTACTGCCAACCTTTGTGCGAGTACTTAATCTTGAATCGATCGTCGACGATCAATCCAAAATCTTGAGCGACTTTCGAAATGTAAGGAGAAGGAAGCGAACCTTTTTGTTCGTAAATTGAAGGACGCAAGAGTTCGTCGACTTCAGAGTCGGCGAGTCCTGCCGTTTTACGTCGGAGTGTTTTGATCGAGGCGAGAGAAGCCGAGCGTTCTTTATCGAGTTCAGAAACGATTTTTGATTTCGATTCTTGTTCGACCGCCAAGAGGCCTTCCTGCATTTTGATCTTCTTCTCGACCGCGACGAGCTTCTCGACTTGGGCTCGCAGCTTTTCCTTCTGCACTTTGTACGTTGCAATATTCTCGCGATAAGAGCGGATGAGCTTGTAGTCGTTGTCGGTGACAATCTTCAAGAATCTCAACGTCTCATCGAGATCGTTCGCGCTCGTTCGCGAGAAAACGATCCCGATGAGACGTTGAGATTCTTGAAGATTGTCACCGACAACGACTACAAGCTCATCCGCTCTTATCGCGAGAATATTGCAACGTACAAAGTGCAGAAGGAAAAGCTGCGA